>JAEUUR010000317.1 GCA_016787465.1 Saprospiraceae bacterium
TCACTTTTGATGATATGAATGGCTTTTTTTCAGATTGATCCGGTGTTCCGGGCATGCCGGTTACGCGGCTGGGAGGATTATAATTTTCACCAATTTCCCGCAATGAATCAGAAATAAATGCATCCAATTCGGTTTTCATCGTCGTTTGATAACTTGATAAAAAACCGGAGGCAGAAGGTTGAGCGCCTTCAAAAATACTATCCATGGCATACACCACTTCAATATGTGCGCCTAGTTGCTTGGCAATATGCCATGCAAAACGGAGCGCATTGGCGGATACAGGACTGATATCGACCGGAACGCTCACTTTGCTCAATCGGAATAATTTGCTCTTGTGCAAGTCTTGGTGTTTTATCAAATCCGCAATTTGTTCGACGCTTGGTACCACACCTTCAGAATACACCACTCCTTCCACCATCAGCGCCGGCAAGGAACGAATTCCACTTGAATTGATTTGGCTTGGCTCCGCCACCTCCATCACTTTTCCTTTGATAGAGGTGGACTCGAGCGCAAGCATTACGCGCGTACGTAGCAATTCTGCTGCCGTATCATGTGCGCCAAAAACTTTAATATGTGTTTTGCCGCACCCCTGGCAACTGCCGTTACAATCGGACGATGTTTGGATGACGGATATGGATCTCATTGGTCAAGATTTTGATATACAAGGCTTCGGTCGGAAGGCATTTGATTAGCAAGTTCTCTCATAATATCGAACGGAGTAATAATGCCAACCAATTCTCCATTTTCAACTACAGGCAATGCATGGAAACGATTTACCAGAAACACCTCTAACGCGACATTGATCCGATCGTCAGGTGCTACTTTACCCAAACGGGAAACCATAATATCCCTGGCAAGCGTTCTTTCCAATCTCAGGTCGTTCACAAAGCGATCTTCAGAAAAGTGTGAAGCGCCGCCCATAAAATGTTCAAAATCGGTTTTGCTGATCAACCCAACAATTTCCCGGAAATGAACCACCGGAATGTGGTGGAATTTATGTTGTTCAAAAATTTCCTTCACTTTGGTAAGCGGCTCCTCAGGAGAGATGGTTACCAAATTGTGATAGTCGGTCATCAGGCTGGAAATTGGTGCGAAAATGTTCATAACAGAGAGAGATTTTGTTCAATAATTTTTTTTGTTCACAGTGCAAAGGTGACCCGGATGAAAAAACTTTGGAATGACTTAGGTTATACATAGCTATGATAAAAATCAACATGCTTACCTTTGACCACAGATACCTTTGCTGCGAAATGAAAAAAATTCTTGTAATTGAAGACAATCAGGACGTAAGGGAAAACCTTGCTGAAATTTTATCCCTGAGCGGATATGAAGCAACCACCGCTGAAAATGGCAAAATCGGGGTAGAAATTGCCCAAAAAGACATTCCTGATTTGATTCTTTGTGATATCATGATGCCTGAACTGGACGGTTACGGCGTTTTGCACATCCTCAGTCGAAATCAAAAAACAGCCGACATTCCGTTTATTTTCCTCACTGCAAAAGCAGAAAAAGAGGATTTCAGGAAAGGCATGTCGCTCGGCGCCGACGATTATGTGGTCAAACCATTTGATGACGTGGCGCTTTTACAAACCATTGAAGCCCGCCTCCAAAAAAGCGAACGTTTGCGCAGCGCATCAGCTCAGGGAAGTGCAACCCTTGAACGTTTTATCGATGAAGCGCGTGCCATGGATGCCATCCGGCATTTATCAGACAACCGTGAAGTGCGTCATTACAAGAAAAAAGACCTGATTTTCAGGGAAGGAGAAACGCCTCGTTGGTTGTATTTCATCGAAAAAGGCAAGGTGAAAATTTTCAAAACCAGCGACGACGGCCGTGAATTGATTGTTAAGGTTGGGCAGCCCGGCGACTTTCTGGGCTTTATCGCCTTGTTCAAGGAAGATGCTTATCCTGAAAGCGCTGCCGCATTGGAGGATTGTTCCATCAAACTGGTTCCAAAACAGGACTTTGCAGCGCTGGTATTTGGCAACCGCGATGTAAACGTTCGTTTCATCAAAATGCTCGCAAACCATATCGCTGAACGCGAACAACAATTGATTGAACTGGCCTACAACTCCGTTCGAAAAAGAGTGGCCACCTCATTGGTCAACCTAAGCGAACAAACCGGCCCGGCCCTCCACTTCTTACGTGAAGACCTCGCCGCACTCGCAGGCACAGCCAAAGAAACCCTCATCCGTACGCTCACCGATTTTAAAAATGAAGGACTCATCGAAATAAGCGATGGCGTAGTTACCGTGCTTAAACTGGAAAAACTCAGGTTGATGCCCAATTAAACACCACCAACGGCTGGCTGTAACAATTATCTTTGCCGCCAATTTAACGCTCGTGCATCCAACCGCAACAAACAACCAACCGCAAACATCACAGGGGCACAACGCCCCAACCTTTTCCATTGTCACCGTAGTGTATAATGGCGCCGAATTACTTGCAGGCACCATTCAAAGCGTGCAATCCCAAACCTATCCCCACCTTGAATACATTATCGTAGACGGCGCATCCAAAGACCAAACCCTGGATATCGTCCGGGAATATGCTGCAAAAATGCCGTACATGCGTTGGATTTCAGAAAAAGACCGCGGACTCTACGATGCCATGAACAAAGGCCTTCGGATAGCCACCGGAGATTTTATTCAATTTTTAAACTGCGGCGACCACCTCCATGCCCCTGATACCATCGAGCAACTGGCGCATAAAACCACCAGACACACCGATGTGATTTTTGGTGAAACACTGCTCGTTGATGAAACACGGCAACCGGCAGGCGTCATGAGCGAACTAAGCACCCGCAAACTCCCCAGCCACCTGAACTGGCGCGATTATTTAAATGGAATGTTGGTTGTGCATCAATCCTTTATCCCCAGGCGTGCGCTTGCGCCTGAATATGTAATGGACAACCTGTGCGCCGATTACGATTGGTGTATAAAAATCCTCAAAAACAGCCGGGAAAACATAAACGCAGGCGTGATCATCACCGATTACCTGATGGGCGGCATGTCGAAACAACGGCACCGGCAAAGTTTAAAAGACCGGTTTAGCGTTATGAGGAGCCATTTTGGCATCTTTTTAACCCTAGCGGCACACCTTTGGATCGTGGTTCGGGCTGCGATGCACCGCCTGTCCAGAATTGGGAAAAAACACTATTAGTTTGTGTTTCGCTGAACCGTGTATACCCGGAATCGGGTAAAAGCATTTTATATTCTCTAAATCCTGGTTACTTTTACCGCCCTCAATCCAATAACTTTTTCTGAAAACATGACCATGAGAATTAGCCTTACCCTGCTTATTAGCCTGTTATTTACCATTTGCCACGCTCAGAATGCCGGCCTCCTGGGAAAGATCATTGATGCCAATACCAAGGAAGCACTTACCGGCGCAACCGTAAAAGCCGGCTCAACCGGAAGTTCCGCCGATCTGGATGGAAACTTTAAACTGAGTTTACCGCCAGGCACTTACGAAGTAAACATCTCGATGGTGGGATATGAATCTCAAACACTTACCGTTCGTTTGGCCGATGGAGAGCAACGCACCCTGACCATTGAATTGAGCGACGGCGCGAATCTGTTGCAAACAGCCACGGTAACAGCCGGTAAATTCGAAAAACCTCTCGGCGAAGTCACTGTATCGCTGGATGTCATAAAACCCAAACTGGTAGAAAGTACCAATGCCACTTCGATCGATGAAGTACTCATAAAATCACCCGGCCTCAATATTATCGACGGTCAGGCGAGTATAAGAGGGGGCGCCGGTTTCTCGTATGGCGCCGGTACGCGTGTGCTGGTACTGCTCGACGATATCCCAGCTTTGCAACCGGATGCGGGATTGCCTAACTGGGACGACTTCCCGGTTGAGAACATTGCTCAAATGGAAATCTTGAAAGGCGCCGCATCTGCCTTGTACGGCTCTTCAGCCATGAACGGCATTATTAATATCCGTACCGGCTTTGCCAAAGACAAACCGGAAACCAACTTTGCGGTTTTTTCCAAAGTTTGGGGCAATCCAAAAGATATTTCCAAAAAATGGTGGGGTACAGATACCTCTTCCATCGTGTTGCCGTTTGAAACCGGCGTTTCTTTTCTTCATCGCCGAAAAGAAGGCAAACGGGATGTGGTAGTCGGCGCGTATGGTTTTTTTCGCGACAGTTACAACCGCGACACCTACAGCCGTTATGCGCGTGTTACCCCTAACCTTCGTTATCGCGTGAATGACCGGCTCACTATCGGCTTGAATACCAATATTAACATCGGAAGAAGCGGGAGTTTTTTTATCTGGGGCAATGATACTACCCATGCCTATCAGGCAGGCGCCGGCTCCGTTTCATTCACCAAAGGGCGTTTGCGTTTTACCATCGACCCTTCGTTGCAGTATTTTGACAAAAGCGGCAACCGACACAAAATTCTCTCAAGGTATTTCTACATCCACAACAACAACTCAGGCAACCAAAGCAACGACAGCCGTTTGTACTATGGAGAATATCAATTCCAACGCCAATTGGATCGTATCGGCCTGGTAACTACCGCCGGCGTCGTTGGAATTTACAACACCGTAGACGCGGAAATTTACAGCAATGCCAATTTTACCTCGCGTAACCTGGCAGGTTATGTTCAATTTGATTATAAAATGTTCAGCCGCCTCAACTTGTCGGCCGGTTTAAGGTATGAGCACAATGTGCAAAAAAGTCCGGATACCGTGTGGGTTGACCGCAGCCGCAACGATTTTGGCATCATCCCAAATGGGGAAGTGGTGGAAGGGAAACCAGTGTATCGTTTTGGAGCCAATTACCGGGCCGGACAAGCTACCTACTTCCGGGCATCCTGGGGCCAAGGTTATCGATACCCTACCCTGGCTGAAAAATTTGTAAACACAGAATTCGGCGCCGGAAGCAGTGTGGTTCCCAACCCGGCCCTGGTTTCCGAAACCGGCTGGACGGCAGAAATCGGCTTGAAACAGGGTTTCAAAATCGGCGAATGGCGCGGCTTTGTTGATGCCACCTATTTCGTGTCCGAATACCAGCAAATGATGGAATTTGTGCTGGACACTATTTTCTTCTCCTTTGGGCCTAACGGTATCCAGGGAGCAAGCCGCTTCCGATCCGAAAACTCCGGCGACACCCACGTGGAAGGATACGAAATTTCAGTGATCGGCAGCAGCGACCTGTGGGGTGGAACATTTTCTTTACTCACCGGATTCACCAGCATCGACCCCAAATACAAGGTGTTTGACAAGGATAATCCCAATCTGAATTACGGTTCATCCGACACTAATAACGTGTTAAAATACCGATTCAATCAGACCTTCAAACTGGACGCCGAATACAGCAAAAAGAAACTATCCGTCGGATTATCCGTTCAGTATTACAGCTTTATGAAAGCCATCGACGAGTTGTTTGAAGGAAGGGTCAAAGGCGTCGACCTCGGCCCATTGGCGCCGTCTGAATTTGTGGCTGTTCGCAACTTTCGCGCGCGCAACAACAATGGCTCCACGGTGGTCGACCTTCGGGCTTCCTATGCTGTTAACGATCACCTGAAACTGAGCGCATTATGCGGCAACCTGTTCAACGAAGAATATGCCATTCGCCCGGCCTTGCTCGATGCGCCTAGAAATTATACCCTTCGATTGGATTATAAACTATGAAAAATACGTTCTGGATATGTGTGCTGATGGTGTTTCTAGTTGCTTGTAACGGCTCTGAATCCGGCAGCCGGGCAGTTGGAAAGGGATTTGTTTTTAACACCGCTGCACCGCAAACTGCGCCCGACGCAGAGAATTTGTGCCGAAAAAGATACATGGAAGGTGTTGCCATCAATGCCGACACTGCCCATGCAAACAGGCGCATGTTCACTATGACCGACGGAACGTACAAAGTAGCTGTCGACTATGGCAACATCGTAGGCTCTTTTATACTGAAAAAATCGGGCGATCGGTTTGAAATCAGCACTAGCGATAATTATCCGGAATGCCTTTCGAACAAAACCAATTTTTCGATCGCTTCAGACGGCAGTTCATTCAAATACGACAATCAGAAACACATATTTTTCGAGGTGTTCTATGAACTGCAGGGAGCCGTGGCAAATATTGTCGTCGAATTGTCATCTGAAGCGAATTATGGAATGAGCGTGCGGAAATAACACTTATTTTACACCCGTTATTTCGCCAATTGTAAAAGCAACTCAAGTTTTTTTTGATCTTTCACTTCGTGTAATCATTTGGCTTTCAAATGGTTAAACAGAATTCATGCAGATCATTTAATCCTGATTAAGCTCTGAAACTTTAAAACCTACTTTTATGCTCAAGCTGTTCGCTCCAGCGCTTGTATGCGTGATTTTAATCGCATGTCAACAATCCACGCCTAAACCAACAACAGAAAACCAAACTACGGCAGAAGACAGACAAAGCACCGGGCCAGATGCAGCCGATTTATTGAGAACACTTCAGGGTCGTTGGCAAAGCGAAAAAGAACCTGATCAAATTATCGAATTTGCCGACACTAAAATGAGGCATATTTCAAACAATCAGCCTAGCCCGGAAACAGAAATTGAAATCTCCTCGGATTGTCGATCCGCGGCCTGTAAAACCGATACGAGCGACTTTGCCGATGGCTGGTGTTTTCTTGAAAAAGGTCAATTTGACGTACAATGTTACCTGGTTATTTCATGCAGTAAAACAGAACTGAAATACGCAGCTATTGGTGTGGAAAACGGGTTACGTATCTTTAGAAAAATAGAATAACCGTTACGGCATCCTGTTTATACGCTGAATGTTTCGGCGAATGTCGATTTTACTATCTTTGCGGCTCATTTTAAAAGCGTCGCATGTTTACGATTAATATTTATCTTCGATTTGCCCTGATTGTGGGCGGAATTCTTGGTGGAATTGCGCTGTGGGCTGGTTATGGTTTCTGGTACGGATTTCCACTTTTGCTGACTGGATTGGTGTTACTAACGGGTTATATCATGCTCGGCACTATTTTATCGACAAATCAGTTGCTCAGCCAACAAAGGCTGGAAGAAGCCGAGGCAAGGTTAAAACTTACGTTCTTCCCCAGGTTGTTGTTATCCGTTTATAAAGGCGTTTACTACATGACCCTGGGCGCCATTGCCATGCAAAAACGCGATTTTAATACGGCAGAAGTTTGGGTAAAAAAATCACTGGATGCCGG
>JAEUUR010000321.1 GCA_016787465.1 Saprospiraceae bacterium
GCAGCCAATGCAACGCCGCCAACTGCCTGCAGTTCAATCCGGGTAACATCATCTTCCAAACGGCGGCCATTCGGGAAGCCATCCATGTTCGGTATCCACTGCATGGAAGCATTGGAAGCGTATGCCGGGTCGGTAAGTCCCAAAACAGCGGCGCTTACAATTCCTAAAGGACTAAATTTGGCATGGTTGCGCGGCGTTGGCGGAACCGCCATGTTTAGACGCAGCATATCGCCGCCGTTTGGCAGAAAGTTGTTAATAAACGGTTTGCCTGCTGCAAGCGGATTGCCTCCTTTGCCTGTTGCCAACTGGTAAGGCGGGAAATTTGGAACGCCGGTGTGAAAAATCGGCCATAAATCGACGGAACGAGGCATGCCCGGTCCAGGAAGCAACAATGTTCCGAAGATTGCATCATCGAGGGCGGTGCCTGTCACGGCTGCTGAACCTTTCAAGCCAAACAAGCCGTTTTTACCGTTCCCAAAATCGAAAGCTCCCAGCGAATTGCGCTGAATCCGCAATTTTGAAAAGGCCGGTACAGCGCCTCCGAAAAGCGCATCGTCCATATACAAACCCAATTCAGGATTGAAAAAATATTGGTCAAGGGTTTGATCGGCCAACTCTTGATAAGGCGTGATAGCATTCCAATAATCTTTCATCCCCACCGGAATTACTACCTCATTGGTCAATGGCATGCCCAAACGGCTGACTTGCACCCAGTTGCCGGAATAAGTTTCATCCGCAGCAACCAGCGTGCGGGTGGCCTGACGACTAGCGCTTGCCCATACGCCAATCACATGGTTTGGATCGAGGATATTGGCAGGCATTCTGCTTGCACCTTTTTTCAACAGGAAATTGATCGGCACCTGCAAACAAATAGCGCTGACGTTTTTACATGCCAAACCATCGCGGGCATCGCCATTTTGCCGTGGAAGATCGCCGAGGTCGAATGCACCGCCAAGGTCCACAAAAAACGGATCGTCGGCCGGGCCGATATACACACGTTCGCCGGTAGAGGTGTATCGGGTTGCTTCATTCACAAGTTGTTGGTATGTTTTACCCAAACCAATTGCGGATTCAATGCTTCTTTCACCAATGTTGGTGGGTGGAACAACGCCATTCACCATGATTTTTACGAACGGCCCACCCATGTCGGAACGCCATAGAGTGTAGGTCATTTTCAGGTTTCGCTTGCCTAATCTGATGTTGAAAAACGTGGAAGGATCTTCGTTTTTCATCGTGAACATTACCCGGTATGTGACCTCGTCGCCAGGGCGCGAAGCATCATTGTCGATGTGGATCTCGTATTGAATATTCTCTCCGAAGGAGTAATAATTTGGGCCGCCCTGCGGCAATTGCAATGGAACGTATGTGGCAATAAGCGTTACCGTGTTTGGCCGGTCTGGACTTCTGAACGCGTACAGATCGACGTTGTCGGCCAAAGGGTCGTCAGAAATCAAAGGGGCTTCGCGGTGACTGGACGCCCAGGCGCCGATGGATGCCAGCAGAATAAAACAGGCTGACATACAATGTTTTATGATGGATTTCATGTGTTGATTGTTTTTAATCGTTAGAAGTTTAGTTGGAATCTTTTCCGCTCCATGGAGCTGCCAGGTATGGGAACGCAGTTTGGAACGGTTTGTCGTTCTGACCAACGCCGGTGTCATAAGTCAGCACATTCACGAGTTTTTGGGTTACCGGGTTCGAACCATTAAAATCGTCGTACCACAGTCCAATGGCTGCAAGAGCAGCTCCGCTCACGGCTTGTAATTCGATGCGTGTTACGTCATCCTCCAGGCGGCGGCCATTTGGGAAACCATCCATGTTCGGAATCCATTGAAGGTCGGATGAGCTTGCGTAGGTAGGATCGGTAAGTCCGAGCACGGCAGCGTTGATGATACCCATTGGGCTAAAATTCGCGTCATTGCGGGCCGTTACCGGCGTTGCCATGTTCAAACGAAGCATATCGCCTCCATTTGGCAAAAAATTGTGAATAAATGGTTTTCCGGCAG
Organism: Saprospiraceae bacterium; assembly: GCA_016787465.1. Taxonomy (GTDB): domain Bacteria; phylum Bacteroidota; class Bacteroidia; order Chitinophagales; family Saprospiraceae; genus M3007. The sequence goes on from JAEUUR010000321.1 coordinate 2,007, forward strand.
CGAGTGGGTTGCCGTTTTTACCGGTAGCCAATTGATAAGGCGGGAAATTTGGAACCCCTGTGTGGAAAATCGGCCATAGGTCGACAGCACGGGCTTTTGCAGCACCCGGCAGGAGCAATGTGCCAAAAACAGCATCATCGAGCGCTGTACCGGCTACGGCTGCTGAACCTTTCAAACTAAACAAACCGTCCTTGCCATAACCGAAGTCAAAAGCGCCCAGCGATTTGGTTTGAATTCGTAATTTTGAAAAGGCCGGAACAGCGGCGCCAAAAAAGCGATCGTCCATGTACAAAGCCAATTCCGGGTTGTAAAAATTGTTATCCAATGTTTGGTCTGCAAATTCCTGGTACGGAGTAATGGCATTCCAGTAGTCTTTTTGACCAATCGGAATAACGGCTTCATTGGTAAGCGGCATTCCCAGGCGACTGACCTGAATCCAGTTGCCGCTGTCGGTGTAGGTTCCATTGCTGTTCAATGTCCGAACCGCTTTACGACTGGCGCTTGCCCAAACACCAATGACAAAATTTGGGTCCAGTATATTCGCTGGGGTAGGGCTGACACC
>JAEUUR010000406.1 GCA_016787465.1 Saprospiraceae bacterium
TGAAATGATCCGCCGGATAAGTTGCTCCGATACGGAACAACGTATGCCCTACAAAAAGGATGCGCTTTCACTTCAGGAAATCAACCTGCTCAAACGCTGGATCAAGGAAGGCGCCCGCTGGGATTTACCCTGGGCCTACCAGCCGGTGAAAAACCCCGAAATCCCTAAAACCAAAAAAGCCTGGTACCAATTCAGTCAACCGAAACTAAGCCCCTGGCCGCAACAAGACCTCGACTGGTTTGTGCTCGATAAAATTCAAAAAAACCAGCTAACGCCGGCGCCCAAAGCTGATTCCAGACGCCTGGGGCAACGCGTTAGTATGGATCTTATCGGCTTGCCGTTAACCGGTCAGCTGGAAACAACCTACCTTCAGGATACCAGCGCTTTTGCGTTTGAAAAACTCGTCGATAGCTTGCTCGCCTCGCCCCGTTTCGGCGAACGCTGGGCAGCACCCTGGCTCGATCTGGCTCGCTATGCCGATACCAAAGGGTATGAACGCGACGCGCGCCGATTCATCTGGCGATACCGCGATTGGGTCATCCGGGCCTTTAACCAAGACATTCCTTACGACCAGTTTTTAACGGAGCAACTTGCCGGCGACTTGCTGCCCCACCCCACCGACGACCAATACATCGCTACGGCCTTTCACCGAAACACCATGACCAACGACGAAGGCGGTACCGACAACGAAGAATTCCGGGTGGCCGCCGTGCTCGATCGTGTGAATACCACCTGGACGGCCTTGATGGGCGCCACCTTTAATTGTGTGCAATGCCACGGGCATCCGTACGACCCGTTTACCCATGAGGAATATTACCAGTTTTACGCATTTTTCAACAACTCCAGGGATGAAGACACCTGGGAAGATTACCCCGCGCTGAGGCATTTTTCAAAAGACGACAGTTTAAAATTGTTGAAATTGCATGGCTGGTTGGCTCAGGAGGTTTCTACGCAAAAAGCGGATGAAATTCGCTTGTTTGTTCAAACCTGGCAGCCTTCCTATTATTCCATTGCAGCGGATTCTTTCAGAAACTGCGAGCTGTACGATACCAAATGGCTCACTATGCGCAACCATGCACGCGCAAGACTCAAACAGGTAAATCTGGACGACAAAAACCAGTTGATCTGGCGCTACGCCGCCGGGGTGGAAAAAGGCGTTTGGCAGGTACGGCTCGACCAACCCGACGGCCCCTTGCTTTTTTCGGTGGAAGTACAAAAAACAGCCGGCAGGGAAATTCAAAAAATTGATTTCCAGGCGGTTGCAGGTACGCATGACCTATGGTTTTTGTATGACAACCCGGCCCTCGAAAAACCCGAAGATTCCGGCCTGATGTTCGACTGGATGTCGTTTACCAACTCATTCCCCGGTGTAGAAAAGCCGGCAGGGGCTGCCATGCAGGATACGTTTTGGAACCTGCTTCGTGCAAACTCGGAATTTACGCCCATCATGATTGACGCGCCTGCGCAAATGGCCCGCGAAACACACTTGTTCGAGCGCGGAAACTGGCTTACACCCGGAAAAGAGGTTACGCCGGGAACACCCAAGGCATTGCCTCCCATGCCCCAAGGCGCCCCATTAAACCGGCTTGGTTTAGCCCAATGGCTGTGCTCACCCGAACATCCACTGACCTCGAGAACCATGGTCAACCGCATTTGGGAGCAGCTTTTCGGAAATGGACTGGTGGAAACCCTCGAAGATTTCGGTTCTCAGGGCGCCGCGCCGACCCACCCTGAACTCCTCGATCATCTTTCCTGGCGCTTCATGCATGATCACCGTTGGAGTATAAAAAAACTGCTGCGGGAGATCGTTTTATCCGCCACTTATCAACAGGATGCGCGCAGCACCCCTGAATTGGAAGCCAAAGACCCGCGAAACGAACTCCTGGCCCGCGGGCCGAGAATTCGGTTAACCGCCGAACAAATCCGCGATAAGGCCCTGGCCGTTGCCGGTATGCTCAGTCCGAAAATGGGTGGATTGGGCGTCATGCCTTTCCAACCGGAAGGCATTTGGAATTCGCCCTGGAATGGCGACGATTGGAAAAAAAGCGCCGGAGAAGATCAATACCGGCGGTCCATTTACACTTTTGTGAAAAGGAGTAGCCCCTACCCGAGCGCCGTCACCTTCGATTTAGCGCCTCGGGAGGTGTGCGCAGCCCGGAGAATAACCACCAATACCCCGCTGCAAGCGCTCGTTACATTAAACGATTCTACCTTTTATGAAGCTGCCTGGTTTCTGGCCGATACGATCGACAAAACGGTCGATGGCGCTGTGCGAGAAAAGATCGCTCGCATGTACGCCCGCGCGACGGGACTGGAGATGTCGCCGGAAACAGGTGATATTTTGGAAAAACTCTACCAACGATCATTCGATCTGCTTGGCTCGAGCGATGAAAAAAAGGAATCAAAAGAGGCGCCTCAGCCCCGAAAGGTTTCAACCGATGCTGTGATTCCCGACAGTCGGCGGATGAAGGCCCTCCAATTGGTGGCCAATGCCATTATGAACCTGGATGAATTTGTGACAAAAGCCTGAAAGCAGGCTTATTCCGACATGTCCATGGTGTGATACACGTTCAGCACATCATCGTCTTCTTCCAAACGGTCGATTAGTTTAACAACCTGCTCAACCTCTGTGTCGTCCAACTTTTTAGTTGTATTGGGAATGTATTCCAACCCAGCGCTCGATACTTCAATATTGAGGTCTTCCAATGCTTTTTGCATGGTACCAAAATCGGTGAAGCTGGTGTAAAGCACCACTTCATCATCCTCTTTTTTTAATTCCTCCAAACCTGCATCGATTAGTTCAAGTTCCAGCATATCCCAATCCTGGCCTTCTGCTTTCGCTTTGAATACGCCTTTGCGATCGAACAAAAATGCTACACTGCCAGAGGTGCCCAGGGCGCCGCCGCAGCGGTCAAAATACATGCGAACATTGGCTACCGTCCGGGTCGGGTTATCGGTAGCTGTTTCAACCAATACGGCTACTCCACTTGGGCCTTTGCCCTCGTAAACCACCTCTTGGAAGTTTTCAGCTTCTTTACCGCTTGCTTTTTTGATGGCGCTTTCCACATTGGATTTGGGCATGTTGGCGGCCTTGGCATTTTGGATGGCCATACGCAGGCGGGAATTGTATTCAGGATTGGCGCCGCCGGCTTTTACGGCCAGTGCTATTTCCCGTCCGATGCGGGTGAATGTTTTGGCCATGCCGGCCCAACGTTTAAACTTTCTTTCTTTGCGGAATTCAAACGCGCGTCCCATACGAGTGTAATTTTATGAAGTGGTTAAAAAAGCGGCGCAAAATTAGCGTTTTCGCTGACAAGAAAAAAGTATTTCAATCGAAAGCATATTCTGTTCTCAATAATTGGATTTGTGTTTCAAATAATTCGCGCACCTTTGTATTTCTCAGTGGATTTAAATCAAATTCTGATTTCTCATGAAAATTCAACGTTTTGGAATGGCAACCTTTACTGCCATGTTATTATCCTTTCAATTATTTGCGCAAACGCACAAAGTGTCCGTTTCTCCCAGTGTGTTGGATGTGGCTAAATGGGCAGGCTTTGAATATCAGAAACATGTTGACCTGGCAAAATCCGGCGACTTTAAGGCTGTAACCGAGTTGCTGGATTTCAGTGGCACCGTAGATGGCGTGGACGCTTTGGATCATGCCGTTACTTGTTTGGAACTGATCCCTTATGCTAGTGATCTGACATTTGCCGCAGCATTGAACAAGGCAAAACCCAAACTTAAATCCGTTTTGTTGGAAAGATTTCAATTGGCGCAGGGTCGTTCCAAAACCGAATCCTTCCGATCACCAATGGCCACCTGGGCGCCCAACACATGGGCGGCTTTAAATGGAAAGCCATTTCAGCCTGCCCCAAGTACAGATCCAAGCAAGATGGCCGAACAAAAATCAAAAAAGGAAAATTTGGCCGGTCAGACAGATAAAGCGAAAGGGAAAACGCCACCTTCTGAAATTCAATCGCTTGATCAATCAAACAAACAATGAGGATGCGAATTGCAGTATTAATCCTGGTTATTTTCAACTTGGCCGGCACACAAGCCTTTGGTCAAAAAAAGACCAGCGGCAAAGAACTCAAGCTCCTGGTGAAATGGATGACTGGCGATTTCAGCAGTAAGGCACAAAGCGTACGAGACTCTGATTTTTTTGATATCCGTTTGCACATTCGTCCGATCTGGAAATCTGATAAAAGCAATCATTGGCTTTACGTCGAACAAGCTACTGCAGCAGCTGAGAACAAGCCTTATCGCCAGCGAATATACAAAGTGGAAAAAGACGGCGACCAGGGTTACAAAAGTATTGTTTACACCTTGCCCGAGCCTGAAAAATGGGTTGGCAGTTATAAAAATCCTGCTGTTTTCAACACTTTAAAACCAAAGGATCTCACCCTGCGCGATGGTTGCACCGTTTATCTTCAACGAACCAAAGAGGGAACCTTTACCGGTGCAACCAAAGGCCAAGGTTGTGAAAGCACCATCCGCGGCGCCAAATATGCCGGCTCGAAGGTGACCATCACGGCAAAGATGTTGTCGAGCTGGGATCAAGGCTTTAATGAAAAAGGGGAACAAGTTTGGGGCGCCACCAAAGGTGGTTATGAGTTTGTAAAAATGTAAAACAATCCCAATCAGATGGCATTCCGCATTTATACTAAAACCGGCGACCAAGGAGAAACTGCACTTTTTGGCGGCAAGAGAGTACCCAAAAGCCACCTCCGGGTGGATGCTTACGGCACCATTGATGAACTGAATGCTTTCATCGGCGTTTTGCACGATGCCATCCATACCGACGATGACCGCGCTAAACTGGAAATCATCCAGCACCGGCTTTTTACCATCGGCGCCAACCTGGCTTCCGACCCTGACAAAGCGCCTCCGACCCCCGATTTGACGCAGCAGGATATGTTGTTTCTCGAACGGGATATTGACGACATGGAGTCGGCATTGCCGCCGCTTAAGCATTTCATCCTGCCGGGCGGCCACCCCACCGTTTCGCATTGCCATGTTTGCAGAACCGTTTGCCGCCGTGCCGAGCGATTGGCCGTTGCCTTACATCAAAGCAATGAGCCTGTTGATGAAATCATTCTACAATATTTGAACCGGCTCTCCGATTGGTTCTTTGTGCTGGGCAGAAAATTGGCGCAACAACTTGCGGCAAAAGAGGTAATTTGGAAACCTCGCTAAATTTTTCATTCCGGCAAAATCCGGGTTCTGCTCCTTTTTAAACCCGTTCGGTCAACTTATTCAGTTCGACCGGACTAGAGGGATTTCTTTTGTGGCATCTTTTTCACAAAACAAATCCGATATGCGACTCCTCTCATCTGCATTGCTTTTACTGGCCCTCACATTTGCCGCATGTTCTAATGATGATAACTCCGGCAATAGCAACAATCCCGTTCCGGCTTCAGGCGCCTGGAAAATATCCTACTTTTTTGACAAGCAGGATAAAACCGGCAATTACACCTCGTATTCGTTTGAATTCCTTTCGAACGGCGCCATGTCTGCAACCGGCGGCGGCCAAACTTATAACGGCGCCTGGCTTACCGGCTTTGACGACAGCAAAAACAAATTCCTGATTGATTTTTCCGGCGCCGTACCCAGCGCGCTGCAAGAGCTTGAAGAAGATTGGCTGATCATTCAAATGACCGACGATTCAATGCATTTTGAACATACGAGCGGCGGAAACGGCGATACAGATATTCTGAAGTTTTCTAAAAACTAATCAGCACGCTAACACACTTCCTTCCTCCTTTGGGCTGCCATTATCGGTAGCCCTTTTTATGTAATTCTGAACGCTCGAATCTTCATGCCCCTTACTGTTTTTTATCGAATAACAATACAGAATCCTCACCGTGTGTCTCCTTCCACTTCACTTTTACGTAAGCCTCGTCGACCGCATCAACACCGATCCCGAAATAATCGGGCTGTACGGGCAGTTGCCTGTTAAACCTGCGATCTACCAGCACCAAAAGCTCAACAGCGCTTGGCCGGCCGTAATGTTGCAGGGCTGTCAATGCAGCTGAAATGGTGCGTCCGGTGTACAAAACATCATCCACAAGCAATACCTTTTTGCCTGCTACGATAAAGTCAATTTCGTTTGGGTGTGGCGAAAGTGGCCCATCCGGCATGCGAAAATCGTCGCGGTAAAAAGTAATATCCAGCTTGCCGTACTCAATGGGTTTACCGTTCAACAACTCCTGTACACGTTGATGTATACGGTTCGACAACAAGGCGCCCCTTGGTTGAATGCCAATGATGCATGAATTGGAAAAATCATCCCAATCCTCCAACAATTGGTGCGCCAACCGCTCGATAACGAGCGACATCTTATCCTGGTCGAGCAATATTTTACCTGCTTCCATAACGGCGCGAAGTTAAGGCATTCACTGTGTTTTTCTCATTTTTAAACAATGTTGCACCACGATTGTTAAACAGCGCATGAATCCGGTTATTCGTTATTACCGGAAAGGCTGCCCACCACCAGCCCATTGATCCCCTGCCAGATTGCCGAAAATTAACACTTCCAGTATCTGAACACCATGACGTTTGGCATCGATGACATGGCGCTTTACGTGCCTAAGCTCTATTTAGACATCCGCACCCTGGCTGAAAAAAGGGATATCGCTTACGAAAAACTCTCCAAAGGCCTCGGCTTACACAAAATGGCAGTTTGCGACGCGCATGAAGACGCCGCAACGATGGCTGCTGAAGCCATTTTTGAATTGATCGATCGCAATCAACTCAACCCACATCAAATAGGCCGTATCTATTTGGGTACCGAAAGCGCCCTCGACGGCTCCAAACCCACCGCAACCTACGCCATCGAAATGGTGCAGCAAAAATTGCGAAAAAATTGGGGCGACGATTGTTTCCGGCATTGTGATGTGGTAGATATGACCTTTGCATGTATCGGTGCTGTGGATGCATTTCATAATACAATGGATTGGGTTGTTGCTAATCCCGAAGGGATCGCGATCGTTGTGGCCAGCGACATTGCCAAATACGAGCTGAATTCAACCGGCGAATATACCCAAGGCGCAGGTGCCGTGGCCATGTTGATAAAGGCCCAGCCACGCCTCATGGCTTTCAACCGTATCTATGGTATTGCTACGGAAAGCGTGCATGATTTTTACAAACCCCGGCGTGAAACCTATGTAGAAACACCTGTTTTCGACGGCCAATATTCCAACCAGTGTTACCAACAACGGATGGCAGAAGCGCTTGCTCATTTCAGGGTGAATGCTGAAAAAGCAAAATTGATCAAGCCTGGTCAGTTTCCGGCATTATCCGAGCGTTGGGCGCGTATGATTTTCCACCTGCCCTATGCATTTCATGCAAAAAGGATTTATGTGGAACAATTCATCGAAGAGCGCAAGCAAAAAGGCGTTTGGGAAGCGGACATGCAGAAATACGGTTTTCCAAACCTGGCCGTCATAAGGTTTGCAGATCAGTTGGCTTATCAAAAAGCGTATAATGGCTTTTTAAAATCGGTCAGCGATTCTTCCATATACAAAGCTTTTATTCAAAACAAACTTGAAAAAGCACACCGGGCAAGTCAGGAAACCGGTAACCTTTATACTGCTTCCATCTTTCTGGCCTTGATGAGCTGCCTGGAATTGGACCACCATGAAAAGGCTAAACTGGACGGTAAAAGGTTTGGATTCATCGCCTATGGCAGCGGCTCAAAAGCAAAGGTGTTTGAAGGGATTATTCAGAAAGGATGGCAGGATGTCGTGCAAAAATTTGACGTATTTAAAAAACTTGAAAATAGAATTGAATTGGATTATAAAGTGTATGAAAACCTTCACAACCAATGCCAAAAAGTAGCCTACCACCAAGAATCCGGGAGATGGGGATTACAAAAAATTGGTTCAGAGGGGGTAACATTAGGCGCTCGTTATTATTATGAGCTTACCTAAAGACTGAACTCTAAGGGGATTTTAAGCCCTCCGCAGTTCCGCACCGGCATCTTTGTCCTGTTAAAAAAACAGTAAAATGCGGAACAAATACCTCTTATTCTGGTGCCTGGTCAGTTTGGCCTGCACCGCCAACGGCCAGTCCCCAAATGATGGACTGATGATGCCCAAAAAACAACTTTGTATCCTTGCTCAATATGCCAACGGGAGTTGGACAGAATATTGGGAAGGTGAAAACAAACGGGAAAATTCAAATTTAGGCAAATTCGTAGCTCAAAGTTATATGCTGATGGGCAACTATGGTTTGTCGAAACGATGGAACCTGATTTTAGGCGTTCCTTACATTCAGACAAAATCCGACAGCTATTTAAAAGGTCAGCAAGGTATCCAGGATTTGTCCTTGTGGGTGAAATACCACCCATTGGAATGGTCGACCAATAAAGGCGCTTTGAATATCATGACGACCGGCGGTGTTTCAACCCCTTTGACCAATTACGTAAACGACTTGTTGCCTTTGAGTATCGGTTTGCGCAGCCGCACGGCTTCACTGCGCGGCATCTTCAATTACACCTTCAATTTTGGCCTGTATACCACCATCCAGGGCGGCCATACCTGGCGCAGCCATACGCACATTGATCGCGATTCCTACATTTTCAACAACCAGTTGGTGTATTCAGATGAAGTACGAGTTCCAAATGTTGCTGATGGTTCTTTAAGGATCGGTTTTATCAAACCTCGTTTCCAAACTGAAATCTGGATTGAAAAGAATGCTTGTTTCAGCGGCGACGATATTCGATACAATGATGCTCCATTCCCCACCAACAAAATGATTGCCACCGCAGCCGGATTTATGGCTAAAGGATTCATTACCAAACAATTTGCATTGCAGGCAAGCATCAGTCAGGTTTTAAGCGGCCGGAATGTCGGCCTGGCTACGACCTATGCCGCCGGATGCACCTACTTCTTTACTGTTGGCAAAAAGGCCGACGCTAACGCCCAATAATTCAACCATACAACTAGAACTGGAAAAATGAAAAATACATCCACACTATTGGCTTTTGCCATGTTGATCGGATTGGTGGCATGCGACAAAACCATTGATTCTGCTACAACATTGCCTTACCCAGAAACCAGCCTGGAATCCAACGCGGGCAACTGGAAAACCTATCAACTTGTTTCAAATACTGAAATTCCTGTACCTGCGCCTGAGGCAGCTAATTCTGCAGCCTATTTGGCTGAATTGGATGAGTTGAAAAACATCGTTGCCAATACCACCGAAGCACAAAAAGAGGCTGCTATCTTTTGGGGAGGCAATGGTGTCGCCCGTTGGCATGAAATTGCCCGCAACCTGGCAGCTCAGTACAATGTACCACCGAACTACAATGCCGATGGCACTTACCCGGCGCCTGACCCTGCCAATCCAACAGCATATCCACGTTTCCCATTCGCAAATCCACCCTATGCATCCAGGGCATTTGCACTTTTGGCAGTAGCTCAATATGATGCATTGGTTGCCGCATGGCATTATAAATTTCAATACAACCGTTTGGCGCCGTACCGTTATACAGCAGAAATCAACCCTTTGATTCCTGAAAACGACCTACCCTCCTACCCTTCTGAAGACGCCGTTGTTGCCGCTGCTTCAAGAGAAGTGTTGAAGTTCCTGTTCCCCGGAGAAAAGCCTTTGCTCGACGAATATTCCACCGAACACAAATCAAGCAGGCTTTGGGCCGGCGCCAACGTGCCCAGTGATCTGGCAGCAGGCGATTCATTGGGTCGGTTGGTGGCCGCAAAAATTATTGCATATGCGAAAACCGACCGGATGGGGCAGGCAAATAACCAGGCTGGCGTACAATCGCTTCGCGATGATGCAACCGCCCGCGGTATCACCCAACAATGGCATAGCCTGGACCTTCCTGCCCGCCCTCCAATGTTGCCGTTTTTCGGAAATGTAAAACCCTGGAATTTCAACGATTCCACGAAAGTTGCCATACGCCCTTCAGCGCCTCCGGCTGTTGGCAGCGATGCATTTAACACCGCATTGAAAGAACTCCAGGATCTGGCCAAAAACAGAACACGCAAACAATGGGAAATCGCATCTTATTGGGCCGATGGTGTTGGAACTTACACGCCGCCCGGTCACTGGAACCGGACTGCCTCCGAATTGATCCTTGAAAAAGAATTGAATGAAATTCGCAGCGCAAGGGCATTTGCATTGGTTGCCACGGCCATTCAGGATGCAGGCATCACTTGCTGGGATACAAAATACTATTACCTGCTTCCGCGGCCCACCGAAGTGGATCGAACTGTAACAACCAGCACCGGTATTCCCAATTTCCCGGCTTACACTTCCGGCCACTCCTCGTTTTCCTCCGCAGGAGCAGAAGTGCTGGCGTACTTGTTTCCTGACCATACTTCGGAGCTGATCGCATTGGCAAAAGAAGCATCGGAATCCCGGATTTACGGATGTATCCACTATCGTTTCGACTGCGAGGTTGGACTTGAATCAGGCAAAAAGGTGGCAGAATTCGCTATTGAACGCGGCAGAAATGATGGTTCAGAATAAACGTTGCTTCCAGGTCATCTCGAAACCGAATAGAAAGCCGTTAACTTTTTGTACTATTCACTAGTATTTTTGGGGGAGTTTTGTTTAATTTGCATACCAAACCTGTCAAAAATTCAGACGGAGAATTAAAACATCTCATTTTGGTCTAATATTTGACTTAAGGGGATTGCCCTGAATAAAGATTTTAACGGTAGGAAGTTGCACCGTTCGTGACGAAAGTTGCGAGCGGTATTTTTTTGAAGTCTAGCGACAAAGCATAGAAATTCCTTCAAAATATCGCATTTAAACTGTCAGGATGTGTTACCATTGCGGAAAATTTACCACCTATGCAATTTGAATGGGAAGGCGTATTTCCTGCCTTAACGACACCTTTTACGGCCGACGATCGCATCGATTTTTCCACCTTCAATTTCAATCTGCAAGCGCAACTGAATGCAGGCGCCAAAGGGGTTATCCTTGGAGGCACCCTGGGCGAGGCAAGCAGTTTGCTGAACGCAGAAAAATATGAACTCGTTCGATATACCGTCGAACAGGTGAGCGGTCGAGTTCCTGTCATCATGAACATCGCCGAACAAACTACAAAAGGCGCCGTTGCTGCTGCCAAAGAGGCTCAGCATTGCGGAGCAGCCGGTCTGATGCTGCTGCCACCGATGCGATACAACGCAGATGCACATGAAACGCTGACTTATTTTAAAGCTGTTGCCGACGCTACTCCCCTGCCAATCATGATTTACAACAATCCAGTGGATTATAAAATCCTCGTCACACTGGAAATGTTTGCAGAAATGAGCGATTGGCCTACCATTCAAGCTGTTAAAGAAAGTACGCGCGACATTTCCAATGTAACAAGGATGCTCAATCGCTTCGGTAACCGATTTAAAATATTGTGCGGCGTAGATACCCTTGCCCTTGAAAGTTTGCTCATGGGCGCTCACGGATGGGTAGCCGGGTTGGTCGACGCATTTCCTCAAGAAACTGTGGATATTTTCAACTTGGCCAAATCAGGGCATGTGGAAGAAGCAAGGAAACTGTATCAATGGTTTTTGCCCTTGCTGGAGTTAGATATCCATCCAAAACTTGTGCAATACATTAAACTGGCCGAGGTTGCAACCGGCTTGGGCACGGAATATGTCAGGGCGCCGCGATTGCCACTAGAAGGCGAAGAAAGAATCCGTGTCTGGAATATCATCCAGGATGCAATTCGTTTAAAACCAAAATAAAAAGGAGTTTCTCCAGATTAATTACAAGTTCAAACTCATGAAAAAGGCGTTTTTATTAGCCTGTTTATTATTCCCACTGTCAACCTTTGCCCAGTCGGCATGGCGCACTAAAGTAGCTCCTGAGGTACTTGCAGTAAATGACAGCGGCCAAAAAACAGATTTGCTGATCAGTTTTAAACAGCAGGCCAACCTGCAAAAAGTTCAAAAAATCCGCGGTAAATCTGCAAAGG
>JAEUUR010000369.1 GCA_016787465.1 Saprospiraceae bacterium
GGTGCAGCGCACACCGGTGGTGGAACTAGCGTATACCCGCGGCTGGAAAGGCGTGCTGGATGGGGAATATGAATATGACCGTTGGGTATTGGCTTTGCGGCAAAACGTGTATATCCGGCGCCTGGGCAGGCTCAACTGGCGCCTCGAAGCAGGTATCGTTTCGCCTCATACGCCATTGGCAAAATTGTTTACCCTGAATCAATCGGGCGGTAATCAGGGTGGTTTTTCTTTGTTTGTGGCGCCCAACACGTTTCAATCCTTGCCAGATACTTTGTTTGTAGCTGACCGGTTTGTTAACCTCTTCGTTTCGCAGGAGATCGGACCGGTGTTGTACAAACACAAGTATTCAGCGCCGATTCTTTTTTTGCTGCACAATGTCGCCTGGGGAGACTTAATGGGTGTTGGCCGGCACGACCTTGGTTTTCTCACGGCTAGAGATCCGATTGCTGAAGCAGGGGTTCAGTTGGAAAACTTGCTGCGGTTCAACTATGGAAATTTGGCTTACCTGGGTGTCGGAGGCGCTTTGTTTTACCGATATCATGGTCCTCAGGCAGGCGTTTGGGCGCCAAGAATTTCCTTGCGGTTCAATTTTGGGTAGATTGATTACAAGTGCGCTTCCATGGTTAGAGCCGTACTGCATTTGAGACGAAGCATTAAACGTATTGGTGATAACAAAGAGTAACAAGAGTTACATGAGTTTCAGGAGTTTTTTAGATACTCCTGAAACTCATGTTACTCTTTGTGAAAAAACTATGGCAAAGAAATATCGAAACCATCGCTCTACAGGCCTAGTTGGGTTAATCGTAAAACCCTTTTCCTTGCAAAATCTTGGGTGCACATTTTTCAATCCTTGATATGCGCGTTTGCGCTTGTTTGGGTTGTGAAAAATGAAGCAGGTATCCTTTTTGCCTGCCGGGCGTCAGCTTTTCGAAGGCCGATTTTAAAGCGGGCGACTCCGCCATTTTTTGTTGAAATTCTTCGGGAATCGGATACTCCTCTATGCTTTTTACCGTGGGTTTCAGTCCGGCTTTTTCAATCTCGATGGCCTCATAAATGTAGGAAGTCAGGTCGTCTTTCAGCTCGACGACTTTTTGCAAATCCGTAAAACGCACCACCCGGGCCACCTGCGAGTTTTCACCAGGCAAGGTGAGAATGCCTTGTTCATCACTGAGTAAAGCGCCTTTGAAAAAACTGAGCACACAATTGTCTTTGAAAGCGCCAATCATAACCACGTTGTGGTTTTCAAAGGTGTACACCGGGTGGCCCCATTTGGCTTCTTCCACAAGCCCACATTCCAGTGCGATTGATCGCAGCAGGTTCAGTTCTTTTTGCCAGATATGCACCTTGCACAGGGGCGTGTCGAAATGGGCGCAGCGGCCGCAGCCGGAGGTGAAGTAGTCAGCTGGATTGGTAATCATCATTGTGCTTTAGCAATTTGTTGTAAACGGTTGTGGGCCATGTTGATGCCAAATTCGAAAGGCATTTGCAACATCTGGTCGCGGTGAGCCGCTGACTTATAAATGATCTGCATGACGAGTCGGCTTGTTTCAGCGCTTAATGCTTCGAATTCCAAGAACTCCAGTTGCACGGGAAACGGTGTATTTTCCATTTCAAAGGTTCGGGTAATTTTTTGGTTCAGGGCAAACTCGTGAATCACGCCGTTGAACCTGTGAATGTTTCCTTTGGGATCGGTGGTTTCAAACCGGTATGCTCCTTGGTTTTTAGGTTCAAGTTGAACCACTTTGGTGCCCATCCATTGTTCAACGAGATGCGGTTCGGTGTATGCCTTGAACAGCAGTTCTACCGGCAGATCGAAATCCCGGGTGATGAACAATTCCTGTTTGCCGTTTTCGGCGTGGACTTTTGTTTTGTGTTCCATTCAGTGCGTTGTTTGGTAGTTTTTCATCACGGATTCCAGTTTGTCAAACCGCGCCTCCCACAGTTGGCGGAATGGTTCGAGAAAGTCAGCTACTTCTTTCATTTTGACGGCATTGAGTTGGTAAAGAATTTCACGCCCTTTTTGTGCCGGGGTGAGCAGCTCGCATTCGGTCAGTATTTGAATGTGTTTGGAAATCGTTTGCCGGGCCGTGCCGAAATGTTCCGCAATGGCGCCCGGCGTTAGCGCGGAAGCAGCCAGGAGGGTAAGGATACCCCTGCGTGTAGGGTCGGCCAAAGCCTGAAAAACGTCTCTACGTAAATCCATATGCAGTCATTTGGCTGCAAAAATAAGTGCAGTTAAATGACTGCGCAAGTAAAATCGAAAAAAAATTTACGGGTTAGGCTGATGGGGCTATGGAGAAGCCTTTTTGATTTCTCGGAAGTTTAACGGCATAATAACGGAAGTTTAAAAATATAAAAGTACGCCCCCACAAAAAAAAGAGCCATCATCTTTCGATCATGGCCCCTTCATCTAGAGCGGAAAACGAGACTCGAACTCGCGACCCCCAGCTTGGGAAGCTAGTGCTCTACCAACTGAGCTATTTCCGCCGGTATAGATGGCAAATTTAATCATCCCATTCGGTTCCTTCCAAATAAATTTGCCGATCTTTCCAACCCATGGAGTTTACCGATCAACTTGCCCGCCGCATTCAAATTCCCCACTGGCCGCCCAGGCGCATAATATCGCTGGTGCCGTCGCAAACGGAACTACTCAGCGAGCTTGGCCTGGAGGAGGAAGTAGTCGGCATCACCAAATTCTGTGTGCATCCCGACCGCTGGTTCCGAAGCAAAACAAGGGTAGGGGGCACCAAAACGCTGCACCTTCCCCGGATTGAACAGCTGGCGCCCGACCTGATCCTGGGCAACAAGGAAGAAAACGACCAATCGCAGATCGAACTGCTCCAATCCCGTTTCCCGGTCTGGATGAGCGATATCAAAGACCTGGAATCGGCCCTCGACATGATCCGGCATATCGGCCAAGTAACCAACCGCGAAACCCGGGCGCTTCAACTCGCCGCAGATATTCAGCGCCGTTTTTCCGAACTGCCCGTTTTCCCCAGGCTCCGCGCCGCTTACCTGATCTGGCGCAAACCCTTCATGGTAGCTGCTTCCGACACGTTTGTGGATGCCATGTTGCAAAAAGCGGGGTTCGACAATGTCTTTTCCCACCTCAGCAGATACCCGCAAGTGGATCTGCATATGTTGGCTAGCGCCCAACCTCAGGTGCTGTTTTTATCGTCTGAACCATATCCATTCAAAGCCAAACACATCGCTGAATTGCAGGAAATATGCCCTGAAGCCACAATCAAGTTGGTCGACGGCGAGTTGTTTTCCTGGTACGGGAGCCGGTTGCTGCACGTGCCGGCCTATTTTGAATCGCTCAGAACCGACAATTCAACAGAATTTTTAAGAATTTGAAATACCTTGGGCAACCAATTTGTTTTATCCGGACACAACGCTTCAAGGCTTTACATTGCCCGGGTTTTTATTTTTACCAAGTCACTCATGAATAAAACAATTCTACTACTCTGCTTTTTATCCTGCTTCGGATTCACAAACGCACAAAATGCTACTCGCGCTTTTTCACCGCCGGAACACGTATTCGGCCAATTGATTGTACAACTCGAGCCCAAGGCCAATCTCGACGCCGTCATTGCCAAAATCAATCGATTGGCGGCGGCTGCCGGTTCGGTTGCCCACCTGCACGCCATCGTGCCGGAATGGCGCTACCACCTGCTCGCTTTCGACGAAATGCAAGTCGACCCCAAAGCACTGATCACGGAGTGCAGCAAAATGAGCGAAATCAGTGCCATACAATTGAATCACATCGTTGAATACAGAACCAAAGAGCCCAACGACCCGGATTGGTTTCTGCAGTCTGATATGTCCTATATCCATGCGCCGGAAGCCTGGTCGGTGTCGACTGGCGGAGTTACGCCCAGCGGCGATACGATCGTGGTAGCAGTGTTGGAAAAAGGCATTTTATTTAACCATCCGGATTTGGCGCCTAATCGCTTTTGGAACTGGGATGATGCCCCGAATGACGACGTTGACAACGACGGGAATGGTTATGTGGACGACCGCGGCGGATGGAACGTCCAGGCAGAAAACGATGGTACAGGGGATAACAGCGACCACGGAACAGAAGTTGCCGGAATTGTCGGCGCCAGGGGCGATAACGGCCTGGGAATCGCCGGCGTTAATTGGAATGTGAAGATGTTGAGCGTCACCGGCGTATTCGATGACGAAGATATTCTCAAGGCCTACCGGTATGTCTATGTCATGCGCAAATTATACAACGATACGAACGGTGAAAAAGGCGCTTTCATCGTAGCCACCAACGCTTCCTTTGGGTATGATTTCCAATGGTACTATTCCACCGGTAACTTCAATACTTGGTGCAACCTGTTCGATACCCTGGGCATGATTGGGGTGTTGAATGTCGGCGCTACGGCGAATAAAGATGTGAACGTGGAAGAAAAAGGAGATATGCCGACATCCTGCCCCAGCGAGTTCCTGGTTTCGGTGACCAATATCGATAAACTGGGTAACAAAGTGCCATCGAGCGGATATGGCGCTGTTTCTATCGATCTGGGCGCGCCTGGCGACGGGGTACACAGCACCACCAATGTCGGCGCAAACACGCCTGGGTATGGTACGATCAATGGCACTTCCGGCGCTACGCCGCATGTAACCGGCACAGTGGCTTTGTTATACAGCCTGGGCTGCGAGGCATTTACCAGCGACGCCATTAGCAACCCGGTCGCGTGCGCGCGCAGGATGCGCGATGTGATTCTGAACAATACGGCCCCCAATACCACCCTGGATGGCATCACTGTAACAGGCGGGAATCTGGATATAGAACTTGCGGTGAATGGCGTCACGAAACTCTGCGAAGGCGCAGTGGGGAAGCTGTCTGTTTTGCAAATGCGAGTCTCTGAAACCGGTGTGGTGCGTATTTTTTACCAAACGCCCACGTTTTTTCCCTACCGGTTCAGGGTGTTTAACATGCTTGGTCAACAACTTTATGAGGAGGAGCTTAATCCCGACCGTTTTTCGGAAAACTCCATTACATTTGATACGTTCGACCTGCCCAAAGGCGTCTACGTCTTTTCCATTAGCAGGGGAGAAGCGATTGTTTCAGTAAAATTTCCAAAAACTTGAATTTAAGTTTGGTTTTTCAAACGGCAGGGTATTATCTTTGCCGCCCGAAAAACAAACGGCTCCGTAGCTTAATGGATAGAGCATCTGACTACGGATCAGAAGGTTAGAGGTTCGAGTCCTCTCGGAGTCACACAGTTTTGAAGTGTTTGAGCGCCTTTGGGGCGCTCATTTTTTGAGACTTTTTCAACTAGAACACTCAAATTTTTAATTAATGTCTAAAGTTTGTGATCTGACCGGGAAACACCCGATCTCCGGGAATTACGTTTCCCACTCCAATCGGAAAACGAAGCGCCGCTTCTATCCGAATCTCCACACCAAGAAATTCTTTGTACCTGAAACAGGTGAATGGATTACGCTCAAAGTGAGCTCCAGTGCTATCCGCACCATCTCTAAACTTGGTATCTACCAGTATATCAAGAAATTGGAGAAAAAAGGCGATATCGTTTACTACGGAACTCAAGAACCGGGCTGTTAATTCCCCATCACCATTTAAAATTTTAGTCAACCATGGCAAAGAAAAGTAAAGGCAACCGCATTCAGGTGATTCTCGAATGCACCGAACATAAGAACAGCGGCCTTCCAGGCACATCACGCTACATCACTGAAAAAAACCGTAAAAACACGCCAGATCGGATGGAGTTGAAAAAGTATAACTCGATCATGCGCAAGTACACGGTTCATCGTGAAATCAAATAATTTTTAACCTGCTAAACACTTAAGGCAATGGCAAAGAAAGTTTCTAAAAACGCCCGTGTTGCTCAGCGTGCCGCAAACGCAGGCTCCGGTAAAGACCACGTAAAGGTGGTGAAGGCCGTTAAAGATCCGGTTACCGGCAAATACACGTACAAGCAAATGATCGTTCACAAGGATAAAGTGAAAGACTTTTTCGCGGACGCAAAGTAATAAGGCAACAGAACAAACACTTGCAATTAATCGCAAGGCGTTGTCAAACCATTCTTTTTTATGAGCCATTTCGAATGCATTCGAAATGGCTCATGTTTTTTTTATCGCGGATTCAATGTATTTATGGATTTCGCGGATTTTTTTAGTGACTATCCGCATTTTGTACAGAGTTGCGAAACCTGGGTTTTGGTGGTTAAACAAAGGTTGGGCCTCTTCGAGGCCGTAGGTAAGCCACCGGAATTCCAATCATATTGTTTATCTACTCCATGAAATCCCTGATCCTATGTTAGCCTCGAAGAGGCTAACTCCGACATGTACCTACATACACTCGCCTCGAAGAGGCGTAACGTTTGTCTACGTCGCCCGTTTTTTTAGTTGATTTTCTTATTGACATCATGCGGATAGTCAGATTTTTTTAATTCATCGACTCAATCAACAGCATTGTAAACGCAGCGTGTGCCACTGCTATTAAGACGAGGCGAAGAGGAGAAACGCCGGATTTTATGCTTTTGGGATGATCCGCGGTTTGAAGAACCCACGATAGAGCAGAATTTAAACATCAATTACCGCGATACATTTCAATTCAATCGCAATGGGCGTCGGCAGGCTGTCGATCCCGACCGTGGTGCGGCAGGGCGCATTTTCTTTAAAATATTCAGCCCAAATTCGGTTGTAGGTGTGGAAATCCCGTTTCATATCCACCAGAAACACCGTTACATCCACCAGGTTTTCCCAACGCGCGCCGCTCGATTCAAGCACTGCCCGGACGTTCTGAAACACAGAGTGTACTTGCGCTTCAAAATCAAACTCCAGAAAATTACCCGAAGCGGAGCGTTTCAAACCTGGCACACTGTCGTCGTCCGGATTGCGTGGGCCAATGCCTGATAAAAACAATAAATTACCCACCCTGCGCGCATGCGGATACAAGCCAACGGGCTTCGGAGCATTCTGGGCTTCTATTTTTTCAGATAAAGACATGAGGATTGATTCGATTTTTCGATTGATTCGATTGATTCGATTGGGTTTTTCGAGTGTAAATTTAACTGAGGGAATGAAATGATTTCATTTTTGTTATTTTGCGGCTCAAATTTACCCAAAACCAATCGAATCAATCGAAAAATCGAATCAATCGAAAAATCGCCTTATGTATCACTGGGGAATCGATCTCGGCGGCACCAAAATTGAAGGGGCCATTTTAGAAGGCACGGAAAATCCGGCCGTTACGCATCGTTTGCGCATTCCAACGGAGGCGCATCTGGGCTACGAACATATTGTAAATCAGGTAGTTAAACTGGTAGATATGTTGAAGGAAGCCTCTGGCCGCGTGCCGCATTCGATCGGGATTGGTCATCCGGGCACCTTGGATCCTAACACCGGATTTATCAAAAACGCAAACACCACGGCACTCATCGGCAAACCGTTTAATGTCGATCTGGAAGCAAGGTTGGGTATCCCTGTTAAATTAGCCAACGACGCGAACTGTTTCGCCGTAGCCGAGGCGCTCATCGGCGCAGGAGTAGATTTTAATCCAAAACCGGAGGTCGTATTCGGCGTGATCATGGGCACCGGCGTCGGAGGCGGCCTGGTTGTCAGGGGTAAAGTCATCAATGGCAAACAAGGCATTGCCGGAGAATGGGGCCATAACTTCCTCGACGAAAGCGGCGGCCCGTGTTATTGCGGCAAAGTAGGTTGCGTGGAAACCGTGTTTTCCGGCCCTGCTCTGGAGCGTTTTTACGCGTCGGTCAGCGGACAAAAACTTCCACTCAAAGACATTGTTGCCCGTGCCGAATCGGGCGATGACGCTTATGCCGTTCAAACCATGGATCGCCTGATCCACTTTTTTGGCAAAGCCATTGCCGTCGTCATCAACATCGTCGATCCCGACCTGATCGTCATCGGCGGCGGGGTAGGCAACATCGATCGCTTGTACACCGACGGCGTACAGGAAGCTAAAAAACACCTGTTCAATACCCGTATTGATACTATTTTTAGAAAACCCAAACTCGGTGATAGCGCCGGGGTGTTTGGAGCGGCGTTGTTGTAGGTTTTGTGTTTTTGTGTTTGGGTGTTTTTGTGTTTTTGTGTTTTTGTGTTTTTGTGTTTGGGTGTTTTTGGCAAGATGTTGCGAAACATTGCCTTTGTTAGTTTAGCAACACACGTTGCTTCCATATCTCGCCCTTTCAGGGCTTTGTTAGTATCCAGCAGGGCTTCACCCTGCGTTGGTAGATTTCGCCCTTTCAGGGCTTTGTTAGTATCCAGCAGGGCTTCACCCTGCGTTGGTAGATTTCGCCCTTTCAGGGCTTAAGTCATCAAAAGTGCTTTCCTCCCCCAGAGAGGCCTAAAAAGTTAAAACACCCAAACACAAAAACACCCAAACACAAAAACACAAAAACACCCAAACACAAAAACACTCAAACACAAAAACACAAAAACACTCAAACACACTCAAACACCCCCCCTCCAATACCCCAACCGCTCCATTCCCATCACTTCC
>JAEUUR010000382.1 GCA_016787465.1 Saprospiraceae bacterium
GCTGAGGCGCCAAACAAACGTTCAAATTCCTTCGGGTGCGGGGTGAGTATGGAATGTGGAGGAATAGATTTCAATATTTCCGGGTGCTCCGAAATTAGGTTGAGCGCATCGGCGTCCAGAACCATTGGCTGTCGGAATTGCGCAAGCGTTGCAGCCATTGCCAAGGCGGTTTCAGGCGCCCGTCCGATACCCGGCCCGATTCCAACAGCCTGATAATTAATCTTTTCCGGCACAGTCGTCCAAACTTCTTCTGCTTTGTCAGCCTGAAACATAGCTTCTGGTACGGCTGTTTGCAAAATAATATTGCCCGAACGCGGTGCATGCACGGTGACTAAGCCTGCGCCTGAGCGCAAACATGCCCTGGCTGAAAGTACGGCAGCCCCCATTTTGCCATAACTTCCGCATATGAGCAGGGCATGACCAAATGTGCCTTTATGAGCAAATTTTTTCCGTGGTTTGAATAAATGCCGGGCATCGTCGGCAGTGAAAAAATGAACAAGGGTGGGGGTTAATTCGGAAAATGCTGCGTGCAAACCAATGTCGCCTACCGACCACTCTCCAACACGCTCTGCGTTTTCGGCAAAGAAAAAAGCTTTTTTAGGCGCCTGAAAAGTGAAGGTACGGGCAGCTTTGATAACAGCATTTCCAGGGGTATGTTCATCGGCAAGCAAACCGGTAGGTACATCGATACTCGCGATTTCCAGGGCTGCCTGGTTTATGTGTTCCACTACTTTCAACCAATCTCCAGAGAGTACCCTGTTCAGGCCGGTGCCAAACAGCGCGTCAATGACTACGGGTTCACTACCTGAAAAGTCGTTGAAAGCGGATTCAAATGCCGTTACGGATGTGCAAATGCGACATTCCACTGCCGAATTTGTGGGAAATTCTGCCATTTGTAAATCAAAATCCGGAGAATGTCGCGTTCCAAAATCACAAACAATTACCTTCGCCGTGTATTGTGCCATATCGAGCAGACGCGCTACAGCAATACCATCGCCGCCGTTGTTGCCTGTTCCGGCAATGATCAGGATGGGTTGCCGGGTATCTGAATAACATTGGGTAAACCAGTCAAAAAAAACCTTAGCAGCACGACGCATGAGATTTGCAGACGCAATTGGTTCGTTCTCAATGGTATATTGATCCCAGGCCCGAATTTGTGTAGCTGAAAATACTTTCATGGAAATTGATCAACAATCCTTATTCAAAGGCTTAAAAGTAGTAGAATTTGCCAGTGTTTTAGCCGGCCCTGCAGTAGGAATGTTTTTTGCAGAACTGGGCGCCCAGGTTGTTAAAATTGAAAATAAACATACCGGAGGCGATGTAACCAGGGGTTGGAAAAACCCGCTTGAAAATCCAGCCGCATCGGTTTCAGCTTATTTTTGCAGCGTCAATTGGGGCAAAAAGCATCTGTTCCTGGATTTGACGGACGCCGACGACCGGCAAACCGCCATATCATTAGCCCTTGAAGCTGATATTGTGGTCTCCAATTTCAAACCATCATCCGCCAGGCGTATGGGTGTAGACGCTGCTTCATTGCGTGCGCAAAACCCCAAATTAATTTATGCGCAATTGAATTCTTTTGCCGATCCGGAAGACGAAAGTCCGGCTTTTGATGCGGTGTTACAAGCTGAAGCAGGTTTTTTGTACATGAATGGAGAGCAGGACAGGCCTCCGGTTAAAATGCCGGTTGCGCTGATCGATGTGTTGGCTGCTCACCAACTCAAAGAGGGTATTTTGATGGCTTTGCTTCAGCGGGAAAAAACCGGAAATGGTTGTATAGTAACCACCTCTCTCATGGAATCCGCCCTGGCTTCATTGGTAAATCAGGCCAGTAATTTTTTGATGAATGGCGTCGTTCCCCAACGAATGGGAACCCAACACCCCAACATTGCGCCATACGGCGATGTGTATACCACAACCGACGGTTTTTCAATCTTGTTGGCGGTAGGTACCGAACGGCAATTTAAACAACTGTGCAACGTACTTGAACTTGAGGCTCTGTTGCAAATGCCTGAATTTCAACAAAATGCAGCACGTGTAAAAAACAGACTAACCCTGAACGAGTATATACAAGATCGAATCAGACGGTATGCGCTGGATGAATTGATCGATCTCTTCAAAAGAAATGGCGTTCCCGCCGCAAAAATTCGGGACATGAAGCAGGTCTTTGAAATTCCAACTGCCCAAGACCTGATTTTAGAAGAAATCATTGAAAATGACTTGAACACAAAACGAATGAAAACCATCGTGTTTAAAATGACCTCATAAGGATTTAAACCTTTTCCCCTTCCTTATGTTCGACCATACACAGTACGTGGGTAGTTTCAGATTCGATAATTCAACATCCAATTTCTAATTTCCAATTTCCAATTTCCAGCATCCAGTGAATAAAGATCAAATTCTCGAAGCCCTTCAATCTGTCCGCGACCCTCAAACAGGTAAGGATATAGTTTCGGCAAACATGGTACAAGACCTTGAAATTCAAGGCAATAACATAAACTTTAAATTGGTTGTGCCCAGTTTGCAAATGCAGGGTAAATCAGAACTGAATTTTGCCTGTATTGGCGCGATCGTCGAACGGTTCCCTGCCGCCAACGTCAATGTACATTTCATGGCACGCAGCACCGATGGGGTAGAAGCGCCCAGCGCACTTCCACATATCAAAAACATCCTGGTAGTTGCTTCCGGTAAAGGAGGTGTTGGGAAAAGCACGGTTTCAGTCAACCTTGCTTTGGGTTTGAAAAAACTGGGTGCAAGGGTTGGTTTGCTTGATGCCGATGTGTATGGCCCAAGTATTCCAACCATGCTGGGTTTGGTAGGCCAGCGACCTAAAGTGCGAGATATTTCCGGTGTGCCGAAAATGTTACCGCTCGAATCGTATGGCATGCCATCCATCAGTATCGGTTACATCATTGATGAAGAACAGGCGGTGGTATTGCGCGGGCCCAGGCTGGCGGCTATCATTAAACAATTCATCAACGATGTGCTATGGCCCGAACTTGATTTTTTAATCGTCGACTTGCCGCCGGGCACCGGTGATGTACAGCTTACCCTGGTGCAAACAGTTCCTGTCACCGGCGCAATCCTCGTTACTACTCCGCAGGATGTGGCCTTGGCTGATGCAGTGAAAGCGATGAACATGTTTCTGCTCGACCAAATCAACGTTCCGATTTTGGGCGTTGTCGAAAATATGGCCTGGTTCACCCCAGCTGAATTGCCTGATCACAAATACTACATTTTTGGCCAGGGAGGCGGCAAAAAGCTGGCGCGTATGAGTAACTCCGTATTGCTGGGGCAAATTCCGATTGTACAAAGCGTACGGGAAGGCGGCGACAATGGCGTGCCTGTTATTGAACAGGACGGAAATGTAGTCGCTGAAGCGTTCCTCGATGTAGCAAAGAATACACTCCGGCAAGTTGCCGTATTGCGAAGTTGAGCAGCTTAATTTAACCCGTTATTAAATGATTCGATAAATTTCCATGATTTGACTCAGAATTTTGGGGAAGTCAATTTTCAAGTCGATGAGTTTTCCGGTTCTGACGTCAAAAACCCAGCCGTGTACAGTAATTCCCCTGGTTTTGTATGCCTCCTGAATGGCCGCAGTTTTAATCAGGTTGATACATTGCTCCTGAACATTTAATTCGATAAGCCTGTCGTATCGTTTTCCATCGTCATCGATCGCATTCAATTCTTGCTGATGCAACCGGTACACATCGCGGATATTACGCAGCCAGGGATTTAAAATACCCATGTCGGCAGGTTGCATAGCCGCTTTCACGCCACCGCAATTGTAGTGGCCGCACACCACCACATGTTTGACTTTGAGGTGCCGGACTGCATAATTGAGCACCGACATGATGTTCAGATCGATACTGATAACCATGTTGGCAATGTTGCGGTGGATGAATGCCTCGCCGGGTTGAACGCCCATCAGGTCTTCAGCGGTGACCCTGCTATCGGAGCAACCGATATACAAGATGTCGGGTGTTTGCCCTTTGGAAAGGTTTTCGAAATAATCGGGGTGCAGGGATAATTTTTCAGCAACCCATTTTTCGTTGTTTTCAAAAATTTTAGAAAGATCAGCCATCGAAGTACTTTTTATGTAATTGATCGGACGGAAAGAAACGGAAAAATTGAAGTTGCTTGCAAAGTTTTTGGGGAACTTTCTTTCTACGCGGATCGTTTGGTGCTCCAAACCAGCTTAAACATTTTATGGAAAGCAGCAAATATCCCCGAACCTGTCATTTTCCGTTCTCCCCGGGCGCGAGCAACGACGATAAAATTTTGTTTGACTGGCACGAACTGTTGGAGAAGCCTGTCGTTATTACAGAAAAGCTGGATGGTGAAAATACTTGTTTGAAATCGGCAGGCGTATTTGCACGTTCACATTCAGCGCCTACCAGAAACCCGTGGGCGCAGAATATGTGGCCGATTTGGGAACGACTTCGATATGATCTGGACGAGCTTGAGATTTTTGGAGAAAACCTGTACGGTGTACACAGTATCGAATATCAGGCGCTTCCAGGGTATTTTTTTGTTTTTGGTATTCGTCAGGGCGATACATGGTTTTCATGGCAAGCTGTTCGGGAAACCTGTTTTTTGCTGGATTTACAATCGGTTCCGGTGTTCGCAGAAGGACAATTTAATGAAGAAGAACTTCAGCAATTGATTCACCGGGTGATGCAGTTGGGAAGTGCGTTCAAAGGGTTGTGTGAAGGCGTGGTGGTAAGAA
>JAEUUR010000392.1 GCA_016787465.1 Saprospiraceae bacterium
CAGAACTGCTTTTTCTCCAAAAGCCAAGGTATCCGGACCATTGGCGATTAGTTCCGGGCCTTCGACCAGATTTATTAAAAAACTATCAATGGACAAGGAGCAAGACGTACCTTGTTGGTACACAACCAGATAATTTCCGGCTACCAGGCCGCTTGGGTCAAAAAGCCCGTTTTGATCGATGCATACGCCACAGTCTGCTGACCAGGCGCCACCTGCCGGAGCATTCATCGTCAGTTGAAATGCATCTGCGGGTACACATTTTAGAATTTCCTGAACGGTGCTGGTTGTATTATCTGCCTTTTTTAGTGTTTTAATTTGGCAATCTTCATCAATTTCGATGAATTGCCTGGTGGGTACATTCGTGAAATAACAGGTTTTTCCGGAGGGCCATTCCACCACCAATGAATCAATAAACGCGTTGTTTTGAAGGCCAAAATGTTGCCAAAGCGGGTTTGTGCCTGTCGAAGCGGTTTGGGCGGAAACCTGCCGCATTTGCCAAACTGGTTGTCCATTGATGTTTGCTTTTGCACGAATAGTTGTTCCAATGCCTGCTTTGTTGGAGGTCAAACCAGTACATTTCACGTGCAACCATGCTACACAAGTGTCACCCATATTTTTTAAAAAGCGGTCGGGCGACACGTCGGGTTGAGTGATGTGCAAATCGAGCCAGCCATCCAGGTCGGCATCAGCCCAAACAATTCCATTACTGTTGGAGCCGTTGGTGGTAAGCGGGAAAATATTGGAATAATTGGATGTGATATTTGTCAGGTTACCTTGACCGTCATTTTGCCAAAAACGGCTATCGGTATTCCAAAAGCCGATGGTGATAAGGTCTTGATCTCCGTCGTTGTCATAATCGCCCCAGTTGGATGACCAGGAAGTATGGTTGGCGTCGCCTATGGGTAGCGTTTGAAAGGTTCCATTTTTGTTGTTGATATGCAGGAGATCCTGCCCGAATTGATTACAAACGAACAAATCGAGATATCCGTCGTTGTTCACGTCCACCCAATTGGCAGAACGGCCGCGTTCGGGAACGGTAACGGCAGGCCCAGCAGTTGTGATTTTTGTAAAGGCGCCATTTCCATCATTTCTAAAAAGATCATTGTTGCCGGGCGCACTACCGCCGATTTGATAATTCACCACAAAAATATCCTGATCGCGGTCGTTATCGTAATCGCCCCAATAGCCGCCGGAGGTCCAGGCCAGATCGGTCACCAAAGCTCCGATGGTAATATCTGCGAACGTATTATTGCCGTTGTTCCGGATCAGTCTGTTTTTGAGGTTGTTCCATCGTGGCAAGAACAGATCAACCCAGCCGTCGTTGTCGTAATCCGCCCAACTCACCGTTCCTTCATATGGTTGAGGGGTCGCAGGGCTGAGTCCGGGAACTGTACCCATGGTAAAACTGCCATTGTTGTTGATCCAAATTTCGTTTCCATCTCCCTGGTTCCAGGTAGCAGCCAGGTAAAGATCGAGGTCGTTATCGTTGTCGATGTCGGCCCAACCGTGTCGCATGGCGTTTTTCTGAGCGCTGCTTATCAGATTTGAAGTAGAAAAATTGCCTGCACCGTCATTCAGGTAAATTGCGGAAACATTTATCCAATTAGGTGGCAATCCTTTAAAGCCGCTGACACAAACATCCAGGTCATTATCCTGATCAACATCTACCCATGAAACTCCATTAAAATATGCCTCACTGTCAAGAAAGGGCGGGGTAGACACTTCTTGAAAACTGATTTGCGCAAACAGGGCACACGAAATACAAACTGCGAGGCATGTAGTTAAAAATTTCATAGAAACCATTGACATGGATGAGATAGAATGAGTTATTTCAGAGCGGCAATGATCGTAGCAAAATCTTCAGCTTTCAAGGAGGCGCCGCCGATCAATCCGCCATCTACATCAGGTTGAGAGAACAACTCCTGGGCATTTTGTGCATTACAGGAACCGCCGTAGAGGATCGTGGTGTCGTCGGCAATAGCCTTTCCGTATTTTTTAGCCACTAAAACCCGGATAGCCAGGTGCATATCCTGTGCTTGTTGTGCCGAAGCAGTTCTGCCCGTGCCGATCGCCCAGATTGGCTCATATGCGATGACAACTTTGCGAAAATCTTCTTCCTTAAGGTGAAACAGCCCGGCTTTGAGTTGTTTTGCCACATAACCTACATGGGTATCCACTTCACGAATATGAAGCGGCTCGCCGCAGCAAAAAATCGGCCGCATGCCACGTGCGATACAAGCGTTCACTTTTGCCGCCAAAACGTCGTTTTTTTCTTTGAAATATTGGCGACGTTCAGAGTGGCCAATGATGACAAACTCAGCGCCAACGGAAGCCACCATATCAGCTGCCACTTCGCCGGTGTATGCCCCTTTGGGTTCATGGTGGCAATTCTGCGCAGCTAGGTGGAAGTATTTGCGCACCTTGATCATTTTACCGATTTCTTTAAGGTGGGTAAGCGGCGGCGCAATTACGACGAGCCCCTTGGGTTTTTCTACTTTTTCAAGAATCCCTTTTGTCAATTCCAACCCTTCTTCCAGGGTTTTATTCATTTTCCAGTTTCCGGCTACAATTTGTTGACGCATATTGGTTATTTTTCTGAATGAAAAGTCAGATTTTGCGCGCCAAAAGTACAATTTAAACCCGGATGCAAACCGAATTATGGGCATCAATGGAGAATTTCGCAGGGGCAAACGAATACTCAATCAACGACCATTCCAATGAAAAGATATTGCTTAGCGCTTGATTTAAAGAACAACGCCGCCTTAATCGCCGAATATGAAGCGTATCACCGCGATGTATGGCCTGAAATACTGGAAAGCATACGCAGAGCAGGAATTGAACGCCTGGAGATTTATCGTATCGAGAACAGGTTATTCATGATTCTCGAAGCGAATGACGATTTTAGTTTCGAACGAAAAGCCGCCCTGGATGCAGACAACACAAAAGTACAGGAGTGGGAAACCTTAATGTGGAATTACCAACAAGCTTTGCCTTGCGCCAAACCGGGGGAAAAATGGGTGTTGATGGAACGGATTTTTGCGCTTAAGTAATTTGGATACAAATAAAAAATGCCGAATCGGAAACCGACCGGCATTTTTTATTGATAAAATTTACATTTTTACCCCAATTGAGCCTCCAACGAATCCCAAGGGCCACCATTTACGGCTTCGATACCTGCATTCTGCAGTATCTGTGCTGCACTGCCGCTTCTGGCCCCGCTTCTACAGCATGTAATTACCGGGACGCCTTTTTTGGCCAAGGTTTTGGCTTGTTGAGGAATACTATCCAATGGGATGTTGATCGAACCTTTGATATGACCGGATTTGAATTCTCCGGGCGTACGCACGTCGATGATAATGGCGCCATTTGCAATGAGCGCTGCATAGTCAACAGCCGGCGCACTGCCGAACAGGCTTTTAAACAAGTTGAACATGAGAGATTTAGTTCGTTAAATTTATAACAAAGTGGTTGGGCAAACATATTCGCTCAAAGCAAATTTGCCGCTTTTTTTAATTTCAGACATTCCGCCTTTTACATCGATCAGGTTGTCGAATCCGCGCGCACGCAAGGAGGAAATAAATATCATGGAACGATAACCTGCCGCGCATTGAACGTAATAGGTCTTATTCCTGTCAATTTTCAACATGCTTTCGTTGATGTAATCCAACGGTGCATTTTCGGCAATAAGCACATGTTCGCTGCCATATTCGCTGGCTTTGCGCACGTCCAGGAGGTTTACTTCTTTTCCTGAAGCAATCAAATCAGCCAACTCATCCACAGTGATTTGTTCAATTACATCCGTTTCCATACCTGCTTTTTTCCAGGCATCGAAGCCTCCATCCAGGTATCCAAGGCAAAAATCATAACCTACACGTGCCAAACGCGTAATCACTTCTTCCTCTCGTCCAGGTTCTGCCACGATCAACAATGGTTGCTTTACATCAGGAATCATAACGCCTACCCATGGGGCAAAACTGCCGTCGAGACTGATATTTACAGAATTGGGGATAAACCCTTTTGCGAAGTCATCCTGTTTGCGCGTATCCAACACCAATGCTTCCGTTTCATTGGCAGCGGCTTCAAAAGCGCGTGGCGACAAAGGGCGACTTCCTCTTTCCAAAACGGTATCGATCGAGTCGTAACCCAATTTGTTCATCATCACATTCTGTGGGAAATATCCGGGAGGCGGCATGAGACCGGTAAGCACTTCTTTTACAAATTCTGCTTTGGTCATATCCGAACGCAAGGCATAGTTGACCTTTTTCTGGTTTCCAAGTGTGTCCGTTGTTTCTTTCGACATGTTTTTGCCACAAGCCGAGCCCGCTCCGTGACCGGGATAAACAATGATTTCATCCGACAATGGCATTACTTGATTTCGCAGTGAATCAAACAAGGTTTCTGCCAGCTGCTCCTGGGTCATGTTGGCTGCTTTTTGCGCCAAATCCGGACGACCGACATCACCGATAAAGAGGGTGTCGCCGCTGAATATGGCTACCTCTTTTCCTGATTCGTCGAACAGCAAAAAGCAAGCGCTTTCCATTGTATGACCAGGCGTATGAAGTACTTTGATTTTTACATTTCCAAGGGGAAGTAATTCGCCATCGGTAGCGACATGAGCGCTGAAGCCCGGTTGTGCCGTTGGACCGTAAACAATTTTTGCACCGGTTTTTTGTGCCAGATCAAGATGGCCGCTTACAAAGTCGGCATGGAAGTGGGTTTCAAGGATGTACTTAATTTTTGCGCCGTCCTTTTCGGCTTTTTGAAGGTAAGGCGTCACTTCCCTGAGCGGGTCGATAATTGCCACCTCGCCATTTGATTCGATGTAATACGCGCCATGTGCAAGGCAACCGGTATAAATTTGTTCTACTTTCATATCGTTCGGTTTGTTAAATGAACGACACAAAGGTCAGATGCCAGGCGCAGTGAAATTGGTTACAAATGTTACACAATGCAGTGATCTGAATCATCACACACAGCGAGCTACATCATTTTGATTTTGCCCCGATATAATTTAAGCAGCCCTTCGTTTTCAAGTTTTTTTAGAACCCTGGAAATTGCTTCGCGGGGGCTCCCAAGTTCGTCAGCCAATTCCTGGTGTGTAACGGGCAGCATAGTCGACATGAATATTTTACTTTTTTGTTTCAGCAACTCAAGGATACGATCGTCTAACTTTTTAAAATTCACACGAGTTACGGCTTCCAGCAATTCTTCAAAACGACTCTGGTACAATTTGAAAATATATTCCGCCCAACCCGGTTGTTCCCTGACGAGTGTTGCTGCTCGTTCCGGACGGATAAATAGTATTTCGGTTTCTTCTACGGTTGTAGCTTGGATTTTGGACATCGAACCGTTGAGAGCGCCCAAAACGGACATGACACAACTATCGCCCGGAGAGAGGTAATACAATAGAATTTCATTACCTGAATCATCTTCACCGGTCACTTTTACATGGCCGCGTAAAATGATCGGAATGCT
This sequence comes from Saprospiraceae bacterium, assembly GCA_016787465.1. Classification (GTDB taxonomy): domain Bacteria; phylum Bacteroidota; class Bacteroidia; order Chitinophagales; family Saprospiraceae; genus M3007. The sequence goes on from JAEUUR010000392.1 coordinate 5,476, forward strand.
TTTAATGTAGGATTGGAATTTAACGATGACTTCCCCGGGCGGTACCACACGCGTTTCATTTTCATCTTTCAGACGCCGCAATAAACCCGGCTCAATCAGGCCTTCCTGCATAAATTACTTGTGTTTTGTAAACGGCTGAATCAGATGGCCCCAAAAAGTTTTTGGATAGGACGCTATCTGATCAAACCCCAGTGAAATATCCCGGCCATCTTTGGGCATCCAAACTGTGCCGAATAAATAATCCCACAAACTTAATGAAATACCGTAATTCACCCCGTAACTTCCTTCCGGAATTCGCTCGGCATGATGCCAAATGTGCATTTGAGGACTGTTAAACAGGTATTTAAAAAGGCCAAGTGGCAAATAAAAATTGGCATGATTCAAATGGCCGATGGTCAATGCAAAAAGATGTACCAAAATAAAATCGGAAATGCCAAAACCGATCATGGCCAAAGGGATGTATTCAATGGTACGGTATACAATCGTTTCTCCAAAATGGTATCGCAAATGCGCTGCAAAGCCCATTTCCCTAACCGAGTGATGCACTTTGTGCAACTCCCACAAAAATGGAACGCGGTGCAGCAGCCGGTGCACATTCCACTGAATAAAATCGCGGGCAATAAACAATGTAAGTAATTGCGCCCAATGCGGCCAGGAGGCAACATTTAAAGCGACCAGGTTCCGAATGCCGAATGTTTGATACAAAAACTGATCAAAAGCCGAGCTAAACACCGCCGAAAGCGCGTTGTAGCCGATCAATCCAAACAGGAAAAAATTGAAAAACATGTAGAAGGCATCCAACCAAAAATCCTGACGGAATTTGGCTTGCGTTTTACGCCAGGGAAACATCAACTCCAGGGAATAAACAAGCAATGAAATGCCGATCAGCCAATAAAAATAATTACCCCAATGCGGGTTCAGGACTTCATGCCACAAATAATTGGCATATCCCGTAAAACTTTCTTTAAACAAATCCAGGTAGGTTTTTTCCACGGCGTAACACTTATGATTTTTTTCCTTTCAAGGCGTTAGGATCGTATTTTACATTGATATTCAACCACATAAGCCTTGATATTCGGAAAATGTATACGAAATTGATGATTAAAAATACAATTAGCAATCCAAAGGCCCATTCCTGGCTGAGTTTAAGCCACCAATGAAAAATGGCGATAAAAAGGATGCAAAACCACCCCGTCCAGATGTAGGATATAAACATAGAACCGTAATAATATCCAGGTTCGGGAAAATAGTTCAAGTCGCATTCCGGGCATCGCTTGAGCATGTCGAATGATTTTGAAAACGACCAACTGCCGGTTTCAAACATTTCTCCTTCATGGCATCTTGGGCACTTCAATTTAAAAATACTGTACGACTTTGAACCTTTCTCAAACATGTGATTTTAATTTAAAGCAAAAGAGGTTTAGTGGCGGCAAAGGTCACAAATGCAAAGCATTTGTTCGGTAACTATTGTTACAAAAGCTGCATCCGCCCGAAATCTGTGATTAAAATCTCCCTTGTCGATGACTTCAATCAATTCTTAGGGCATCTAACCGCCGGACATTTACAGGATAAATTTCAAACAGCTCTATCCTTAATAAAACAAAATTCTCATGCCTTTTTATCACAAACTTGGAAAAATACCCCGAAAAAGGCACGTCGTTTATCGCCGTTCCGATGGCGCCCTTTACCAAGAAGAACTGGTTGGCACCTTGGGTTTTAGCGGCATGTCGTCGCTGGCATATCACTTACACGCCCCCACCCAAATCCGGCAAATTGGCGATCGTTACCCGGTAAAACCAAAAATTGCGGTGGAAAACAACATCCAACCCATGAAATTTGAAGGGTTTGATGTAAAACCAACCGACGATTACATCGACAGCCGCAAAGTGCTCTTTGTAAACCAGGATCTAGCCGTCGGCTTGGCTTCGCCCATCGGAAATCAATCGTATTATTTCAAAAATGCCGACGCCGACGAACTGATTTTTGTTCATCACGGAAAAGGAGAATTGCTAACCATGTTTGGCAATGTACCTTTCGAACCCGGAGATTACCTGGTTATTCCTCGAGGCACCATTTACAAACTTCAGTTTTTTAATGGTGAAAACCGCCTGCTTTTTGTGGAATCGCATTCGCCGATCATGACGCCCAAACGCTACCGCAATGAATTCGGCCAAATGCTCGAACATTCTCCATTTTGCGAACGCGACATCAAACGGCCCGAAACCCTGGAAACGTACGATGAAAAGGGTGATTTTGAAGTGCGTATCAAAAAACGCAATGAAATCATTCCATTTCTGTACCCTTATCACCCATTTGATGTGATTGGGTGGGATGGTTTTCACTATCCGTATGCGTTTAATATCCGCGATTTTGAGCCAATTACAGGACGTATTCACATGCCGCCGCCTGTTCATCAAACGTTTGAAGGGCAGGGCTTTGTCATTTGTTCCTTTGTGCCGCGCTTGTATGATTACCATCCGGATGCCATTCCTGCGCCATATCACCACTCTAATGTTGACTCAGACGAATTGCTGTATTACGTCGACGGCAATTTCATGAGCCGCAATAATGTGCGCCCAGGTCAGATCACCTTGCATCCTGCAGGCATCCCGCATGGCCCGCATCCTGGCTCCATTGAACGCAGTATCGGTCAAAAAGAAACGGAAGAATTAGCCGTAATGATTGATCCGTTCAGTCCCGTACAAATTACGGAAGAAGCTTTGAAGCTTGAAATCGACGATTATTACCACGTTTGGTATGAGCAAAACGGCAACGGCGCTTATACCCATTAACATCACCTAAAATTAATTTCAAGATATGTCAACCATATTACAACCGGCCACCAACGCAGCGCAAACGGCTGATTTCCTGCCTATACTGGGCACCGATTATGTGGAGCTGTATGTTGGAAACGCTAAACAGGCCGCGCATTTTTACAAAACGGCTTTCGGCTTTCAAGACCTCGCCTATGCGGGCCTGGAAACGGGCCTGCGCGACCGCGCCTCTTATGTGCTCCAACAAGGTAAAATCCGTTTGGTATTGACAACCCCATATCATTCGAACTCCGAAATTTCTTCTTTTAACCTGCGCCACGGAGATGCCGTTAAAACCATCGCTTTCTGGGTAGATGATGCTGAAAAGGCTTTTCGGGAAACAACCAGCCGCGGCGCCAAACCCTACATGGAACCAACCGTAGAACGTGACGACTTTGGCGAAGTAGTTCGCGCAGGTATTCACACCTACGGCGATGTGGTACACATTTTTGTAGAAAGGAATAACTACAAGGGTTTGTTCCTGCCTGGATATCAGAAATGGGAATCCGAATATCACCCGACTCCGATTGGCCTGGAATACATCGACCATTGCGTAGGCAGTGTGGGTTGGGGTGAAATGAATACCTGGGCCAAATTTTATGAAGAAGTACTCGGCTTTAAAAACCTGATCACATTCGACGATAAGGACATTTCCACGGAATACACGGCTTTGATGTCGAAAGTGATGACCAACGACAACATGCGCATCAAATTCCCGATCAATGAGCCTGCGCAGGGGAAAAAGAAATCGCAGGTGGCCGAATTTTTTGAATTCAATGAGGGCCAGGGCGTTCAGCATCTGGCAGTTGCCACCGACGATATCATATTCACTGTCAGTGAGTTAAGAAAACGCGGCGTGGAATTCCTTTACGTGCCGGGCGACTATTATGACACGGTTGGAGATCGGGTAGGGGAGATCGCCGAGGATTTGGCTGTACTGAAAAGTCTGGGCATTCTGGTTGACCGTGATGAAGACGGATACCTCCTCCAGATTTTCACCAAACCCGTGGAAGATCGCCCAACGATGTTTTTCGAGATTATTCAGCGCTGCGGCGCCAAATCATTCGGGAAAGGCAACTTCCAGGCATTGTTCGAAAGTATTGAAGCTGAACAAGCTCGCAGAGGCACCCTCTAAACGAAGTTTAAAATAGAATTGATCATATATTTCGGCATGGCGCCATCCAGTGCGCCATGCCGTTTTTTTTTAATGGTACTATTCTTTGACGAAGGATTGAACATACACTTGCCCTAGCTCCGTTTGGAATTTCACAAAATAAACGCCCGGCGCCAGTTGAACTACCGGCAGTGTGACCGATCCGGTTTCCAAGCCCGAAGCAACTAGTTCAACGCCCTTTACATCGTAAATGGAGGCCTTGAACCCTAGGTTCGACTGTGTGCTGGAACAATGGATTGTCTGCGCGGCTGGATTAGGGTAAATCGTCCACATGGCTGATGGGGTGAACGGTTCACTGGACGCGCTGAACTGTTCACCCAAAATCACCAACCAGGCGTCATTATTACCGAGGTTTTGTGAAACGTCTCCATCAAAAGAGGCTGCTGTTGCTGCAACCAATATTTTTCCATCTCCCAGTTTGATTAACGACCTGGTAAAATCATCTTTAGTTCCCCCGAGAAATAGTTTATGCTCGATATCGCCTTCGGCATTCAATTTAAAAACGAAAGCATCCCGACCTCCATGATTGTTGGTAATATCACCGTTGAACGAGGAGGTTTCTCCGCCTACCAAAAACTCCTGATCATTCAAGGGTAACACACTGAAACCACTTTCATTGATTGCGCCACCGATCGCCAGATTCCATTTCATTGTGCCATCTTCCGATAAATAAACAACCCAGGCATCCCGCTGTCCATGGGCATTCCACACATCTCCATTTTGACTATCGCACACGCCGGCCACAACCAAGTCGCCAGTAGGCATTTGGCTAATCGTGCGCCCGCCATCGATCGCACTGCCTCCGTATTTTTTACTCCAAAGTAAATTTCCGTTTGCATCGATCTGAGCAACCCACAGGTCTTCATCGCCCTGATGGTTAGCGTCTTGCAGATCGTCATTGGTGCTTGAAGATGCTCCTGTCAGGGCAAAATTACCCTCAGGGGTTTCAACTACACTGTATAAGTAGTCTTTCAGACTTCCACCTAACAGACGTTGCCATAGAATAGAACCATCCGCTACAGAAACACACACGGCATATCCATCCCAGTCGCCGTGACTACCCAGCAACTCGCTTTGTGTACTGCCCACCAGCAGTAAATTGCCATTACTTGTTTGAATGATGCAGCGCGCGTCCTCCTGTTTCCTGCCTCCGTAGCAGTAACTTCTGAGAAAATTCCCTGCATCATCGATGAATACCAGCAAATAATCCTGAACACCGTGATTGCCTTGAACCTGACTGGATGCCCCTTCATTAAGGCTGCGTGTACTGCCTAAAACCGCGTATCCGCCGGAAGGCAACTCAACGATCCCGGCGACAATTTCCAAACCAAAGCCTCCATAACATTTTTGCCATTGAACATTGCGTTGTGCATCTGATTTGGTCAGCCAGATATCTGACGCCCCATGATTACCGGTTACGTGCCCGTCGGTACTTTCTGCATAGGCTCCAACTAAAAAACCGCCATCGGAGGTAGCAGTAGCGGTTAACACAATATCGGAACCACTACCGCCCAGGGATTTTTCCCATGTGATGTTTTGGGCAACACCGAAGGTGCCAGTTGTCAAACATAAAAATGAAAACGCGATCAAAATTTTCATAAGTAGTTCATGTTTAAAAGTTAAGTATAGAAAAAAACGTGTTTACATGCAAAGATAAGGCAGCAGGAAGGCGTTTTTTGTAAAAACTCTTCGACCTTTTGCTCTTTGCCAAATATAAAAAATGCCATTATCAACTCCCAAAAGCCTTCTCTCTTTTCCGGCGGTGAAAATTTCGATGCGGTGTTGGTTAAACACACCAATAATATCAACTTTGCACTTCATTGCTCCGGCATTACGACAACCAACGATTCATGGAATTTTTCCCCGCCACCTCCGCTGCCCCCAAAGCTGTTTCTACTATTAACGATGAAGCAGAAGCTTGTGCTGCCGTTCTTTTTGCATGCCTGCGTGCCAATGAACTCGACAGTGAAGCAGAAAACGCGGTATTCCAGACAGCCATCCAAAGTCGCAACATCTTTCTTGGTCGCGATGCTAATCAACTAATTACCGCTGCAGCAGCCCACCTCGAACAATACGGCAATGGCGCCACGTTGATCGACGCTGCAATCGGTGCCATCCGGGAGCAAACTAAGCTGCCACTGTTTTTCCACTGCCTGGATGTAATTCTCTCCGATGGACTCGTTACACCACAGGAACACAAGATTTTTCTGTACCTGAAAAAACAATTTA
>JAEUUR010000404.1 GCA_016787465.1 Saprospiraceae bacterium
GCTGCTGGCGCCGAAGCGGAATAGCTCGGGGTGCAGCCAATCATAACCCAGTTCTTCTTTCATCAGAATCAACCAATCCAGCGATTGTTTGGCTTTCTGAATTCCACCGGCGGGTTTGAAACCAACTTTGTAACCTGTCAACTCCTGATAGGCACGGATCATCCGGATCATGACCAGGCTTACCGGCAGGGTAGCATTGACGCTTTCTTTTCCGGTGCTGGTTTTGATAAAATCGGAACCGGCCATCATGCTGACCATGCTGGCTTTGGCTACTTTGGTGTAAGTTGGAATTTCGCCGGTAGCTAAAATGGTTTTCATGTGCGCCGGGCCGCATGCTTTGCGAAACAGTGCGATTTCTTCGTACAATTCCTGCCATTTGGACTCCAACACCAGATCGCGGCTGATAACGATGTCGATTTCGGTAGCGCCGGCGGCAACTGATTTTTCGATCTCGGTAATTTTATCCTCCAGCGTAATTTTTCCGGCGGGGAACCCTGTGGAAACCGCTGCAATCGGGATTTGCGTTCCATTCAGCGCTTCCTTGGCAAAGGGAATCAAATTGTGATAAACGCAAACGGCGCCGACCGTCAGGTTTTCATCGGCCATGTCCATAGCTTCCAACAGGTCGCGGCGTACGGGCGATTTAGCCTTGGCGCACAAACGCACCACGTTCCCTTTGGTATCGTCGCCGGCCAGGGTGGTTAAATCCATGCAGGTAATGGCTTTCAGCAGCCAGGCTGCCTGCCAATCCTTTTTAACCGTACGGCGACCGGGCAGCGTGGCTGCTCTGCGTTCGATGGCGCTTCTGTTGATGTTGAGATGCTCGAAATAAGCGGCGTCGAATGGCACTCCGTCGTTGCGCACCAGATGTACGTGTTGTTTATTTTTCATCAAACGAATTCGTTCAAAACTTGTTGGATTAATATTTCCATCGCTTTTTGATAATCAGAGCTGTATTTACCGGTAAAACGATTGGCAATAATACAATTTATCGTCAATGCGCGGTGTCCCATGAGGGATGAAAGCCCGTAAAGGCCGTATGTTTCCATTTCAAAATTGGTGATACGCAGGTTGTTGAAACGGAATTTGGACAGTTTTTCATTCATGGTTTTATCCTGAACGCCAAGTCTCAACACCCTTCCCTGCGGGCCATAAAAGCCGGTGGCGGTGGCGGTAACTCCGGTGTAGAATCCCATGGCTTCCGCCTTCCGGATCAATTCGGGATCGCCTTCTACCAGGTAAGGCCTGGGCAATCGAGAATCCCATTGCACATCTTGAATAAACGCATCAACAAACGGATGGTTTGAAAATGGCTCGGCATGTTCGTAATAATGTACTAGCCCATCGAAACCCAAACCGTGGGTGGTAGCCAGAAAACTATCGACGGGCAAATCTTTCTGGAGCGAGCCGGATGTGCCTAACCGAATGAATGTCAATTGTTTGTGTTCTGTTCTAAGCCGCCGTTCTTTCAAGTCGATATTCGCCAGGGCGTCGAGTTCGCTTAAAACAATGTCGATGTTATCGGTACCCATCCCGGTTGACACCACGGAAATTCTCTTGCCGTTTTTCAGGCCGGTATGCGTCACGATTTCTCGTTTTTGGGTTTTAAAATCAACCTGATCAAAGTAATGAGAAACTTTGGGAACCCTGCCGGGGTCGCCGACGAGCAGCACCGTATCGGCCAGGTTTTCCGGGTGAAGGTTGCAGTGGTACACACTGCCATCGGGATTCAGCACCAGTTCGGATGCTGCTAAGAATTGACTCATAATCGGATGTCTGAATAATAACTTTGGCCCGGGGTGTTGAAAGCGATTTGCAAGGCTTCTGAAATCGTGGCTGCAATATCGGCAAATGATGAACGGGCGCCGATGTTGTATCCGGGTTTTATTCCTGCACCATAATTCAGGATGGGAATGTATTCTCTGGTATGGTCATTACCTGTAAAAGTTGGGTCATTTCCATGATCGGCGGTGATGATCAGCAGGTCGTCGTCGCGCAGGTTGGAAGTTATTTCAGGTAAATACGCGTCGAATTCCATGAGGGCTTTGGCATAACCTTCCACATCGCGCCGGTGCCCGTACAGCATGTCAAAATCGACCAGGTTGGTGAAAATCAACCCGGAGCCGGGCTGCCGGATTGCCTCGATGGTAGCATGAATGCCCTCCAGGTTATTTGCTGTTTTCACGTAGCTGCTGATGCCTTTTCCGGCAAAAATATCGACAATTTTGCCAATAGCGTATACTTCTTTGCCT
>JAEUUR010000445.1 GCA_016787465.1 Saprospiraceae bacterium
AGGAGAGATGCAGGTACCTTTGGTGGAGTGGCGGAACCACAACCCTAAAAGGCAATGTCGGTAACTTATGAGCGGATTTGGCCCGAAAGCAGGTATGGTCTGTTAAGATGGTTGGAAACTAGAAATTGGAAATTAAAGAACTATCGTAGCGTTGCATCTGTGCGAAACCACTCTACGGAAATTTCCAATTTCTAATTTCCAATTTCCAATTTCTAATTTCTAATTTCCTTATGTATTAATCGAGGCAGGCGCCTTATCGATTCATTGATTCGAGAAACTCTTCGTTGCTCGAAGTGTGCATCATGTGTTTTTTCATGAACTCCATAGCTTCCTCCGGCTTCATATCGGCCAGGTGGTTGCGCAGGATGAACATCCGTTGCAGGGTGTCTTTATCGAGCAACAGGTCTTCGCGGCGTGTGCTCGACTTGGTCAGGTCGATCGACGGATACAAGCGGCGGTTGGCCAGGTTGCGGTCGAGTTGAAGTTCCATATTGCCGGTACCTTTGAATTCCTCGAAGATCACCTGGTCCATTTTCGAACCTGTATCGATCAGGGCGGTGGCCAGGATGGTCAGGGAGCCGCAGTTTTCACTCGAGCGGGCTGCACCGATGATCTTTTTAGGCTTTTGCAAGGCAGTAGCTTCGACACCGCCAGAAAGTACCTTGCCGGATGCCGGTGCGACGGTGTTGTATGCGCGCGCCATACGGGTGATGGAATCGAGCAGGATGACCACGTGGTGGCCGCATTCGACCATCCGTTTTGATTTTTCCAACACGATGTTGGCCAGGCGCACGTGGTTGTCGGCAGCTTCGTCGAAGGTAGAGGCCACTACTTCAGCGCGTACGCTACGGCGCATATCCGTTACCTCTTCAGGGCGTTCGTCGATCAACAGGATGATCACGTAACATTCCGGGTGGTTTTTGGTGATGGCGTTGGCGATATCTTTAAGCAGGAAGGTTTTACCTGTTTTGGGTTGAGCGACGATCAATCCGCGTTGTCCTTTACCAATCGGTGTGAACAGATCGATGATCCGGTTGCCGAAGTCGCGGCCGGTGGCGCTGGTCAGCAAAGTGAACTTTGAAGTTGGGAAGAGCGGGGTCAGGTAGTCGAAAGGAACCCGGTCGCGCACATCTTTCGGATCGAGCCCGTTGATCATGCTGACTTTAAGCAGGGCAAAATACTTTTCACCTTCTTTTGGCGGGCGAATGGCGCCGCGCACGGTATCGCCGGTTTTGAGGCCGAACAATTTGATTTGAGAAGGAGAAACGTAAATGTCGTCGGGGCTGGTTTGGTAGTTGTAGTCGGGTGAGCGCAGGAATCCGTATCCGTCGGGCATCATTTCGAGGGTGCCGAGGCCTTCGATGATACCATCGAGTTCGACATCGAATTTTTCTTTAGGGATTTGCGGCATAACTTCCGGCTCCGGTTCCGGGCGGAAATCGTTTTGTTCGCGCACCTGGTTTTGTGGGCGAGTCACTACCATTTCATCGTCGTCATCGCCGCCTTGAGCGTTTTGGTTGAGGAATTCCTCTTCTTCCAGGTTATTAAGTTTAGCTGCTTCAGGGTCGAACAAGCCGGGGCTTGGCGGGCGTTGGTCGCGGCTGCGGTTGTTGCGGCGTTCTTCCCAGCGGTTGCGGTTGCGGCGATCTTCCCATTCACGGCGGCGTCCTCCGTCGTTTTGCTGTTGATCGCGGCGTTGTTCCTGTCCCTGGTTTCTGTCGCGGGGAGGTTCCTGTCCTTGATTGCGGTCGCGTTGCTGGAATTGTTGTTGATCGCGCCGTTGTTCTTGTCCTACATTACGGTCGCGAGGAGCTTCCGGTGTGTTGTCGCGTGGAACTTGTTGGTTACGGAAACCACCTTGTGGTTCGGGGCGGGTGTTTTCCGGGCGCTCGGTGAGCGGACGGTTTTGAGTTTGAGGTCGAGTGCGTTGTTCTTGTTGCCCTTTATCGTCGGGTCGGCGTTCTGGCGCGGGGCGTTCTTTTTTGAACGGTGTTTTTGTTTTTGGCTCCTGAGCCGGTTTTTCTTCCGGGGTGTCGAGCGGCTTTTCGATGTTGTCGGCGCCCATTTTAACTGCTTTTCTTGGGCGGCGGCCGGTTTGAGGATTGGGTTCGTCAACAACAGGTACGTCTTTGTTGGCGGAATTTTTTTCGGCCAGAGCCTGTTCGTCCAGGATTTTGTAAACCAATTCCTGTTTGGTCATTTTGTTATAACCTTTCACGCCGATACGTTGGGCGATTTCTTTCAATTCGCTGACGAGCTTATCGTTCAGCTGTAAAATGTCGTACATGGTGGGATTTAAAAAAGTGATGTTGTGATTCGAGGCGCGTTGAAGACCATCAGAAGTGGTATTCCGGACAATACACGCCAGGGAGGATGTTGAAAAAGAAGTAGTGGTTAAATTTGTAATTTCTGATGCCGGCGTGCTCCAAAATGCCTCAATGCGGAACCAGGGTGATCGAATCGCGAAGGGAACAGTAAAGGAGTGGCGGTTTAATGGGAATGCGCTAAGCGCCGGTGTGTGGTTTTTATTTCGATGCAAAGATAGGTTTGTTTTTATATTCAAACCAACTTCGTACTTTTTTTTCGGCAAAAATCAAGATTTGGCTAAGATTCGGCGGAAACTTCCAAAACAAATAGAGAATTATTGCCCGATAATCTACACTTAAAACGCTTGTATGGCGTAATTGTTTCAAATACGGCATTTCAAATCCAGGTTTAATTTCGAACTTTGCCCCGAAAATATACGTTGGATACATTTCCAATGCGCCATAAACTGACAACCACATTTTATATATGCTTCAGCTAAAAACAATCCGGGATGAAAAGAGCCGGATCGTCGCCGGACTTCGCAAACGCAACTGGACGGCCAAACAA
>JAEUUR010000450.1 GCA_016787465.1 Saprospiraceae bacterium
TCGGCAGGCCCCAATCCCAATTAGTTTCAAAACTTACTCCGTAATAATAGCCTCCGATTATTTCCAACCGTTCCAACAACCCGCCGGTTACATCGGGTTCATTGTACCAGATGCAGGAAGCAATATCTTCGATGCCGGTTGGCGCTGTAATCACTGCCCATTCCCCGGGATAACTTCGAATGGTGAGGTTACTTTTGGGAATCCTGATCTCCTCGGAGGCGTAATTGCCATTGCGTAAATTAATGATGTCGCCAGGCGCTGCGGCATCGATTGCTGCCGGGATCGTTTTAAAAGGCGCATTTTGTGTGCCGGGGTTGTTATCATTTCCATTTGGTGATACGAACCAATTGGTTGCATCCAGGGTAAAATGGCAGCTTGCCAGCAAGATGAATACAAACAGTTTTTTCATAAATTAGGTTAAACAGTGATTTGAGAGATTTCGAAGACTTGAATGCTGATAAAATCCTGATTTTCAAATGAATATCAGCTCAAGATTGTTCAAAACCATGCTGCGTTAACTATATGAGCGTCCAAAAATGAGATGAAGGGTCAATCCTCAGAAACGCCGGTTTTTAATCAGTCGGTTTGGGTTTCCAAATGACGGAAGTGGGTTTTAAACACAAACCGGTTATTATGCTTTGTACTGCTCGTGAAAAACCACTAACCTTGTGTCTTCATTTCATACCTTCATGCCCTTCTTATTTCCAGCCAAATGAGATACCTGATCGGCCCTGAGCTGTTTTATGCGCTGATGTATGCAGGCGCTACCCTGCTCGGCCAAGCCAACCAACCTGCCAACAAATCTCTCGACAGTTTTATCGAAAAATTATGGTTTTGGATTCCGGTGGCTTGTCTGCTCGTATTTGCGCTTTGGTGGATTCCTTCCGTGGAAAAACGTTGGCTGCTGCTTCGTGTCTGGATTACCGGCATCATCGGCGGGCACCTGGTTATCGAGCGGGCGCTGCGCGCCTACAGCGAACAAGGCCCGGGTATCGGCATGGGCTATCTTGCCGGCATCATGCTGCAGTTCATTTTACTGGTGGTGGGTACGATTTTTATCAAAATCAGGTTTTGAGCATGGAAAACAGAACCAAACACACCTACCATACTAACCTCTATCAGTTTGTCAAAAACATTGCCGTGGTGTGTCCGAATTGTGAAGGCAAGGCGGTTGTACATACAGGCAACTTTCATGAATTAAAGATGGAAATTGATTTGGTCAAAGTGGTATGCCCCGCTTGTGGTTACAATAAAACCCTTGAAAACATCCCAAAACGGGAGGATAAAAACCAAAGGCGAGGGCTTATAAAGATTTTTGGCGCGCCCATCGATCCTTTTTTTCACCTTCCGGTTTGGTATCAGGCTGAATTTTCAGGGGAAATCTTATGGGCCTACAACCAGGAACACCTGAATTTTTTAGCCGACCATGTGGGCGCCAAACTCCGCGAACGAAATGGATTACCGTTCAGGGTTAAAAGTATCGGGGCCAGGCTGCCACGCTGGATGACAGCGGCCGACAACCGGGAAGCGGTGCTGAAAGCGATCGAAAAATTGAAAGAAAAAACCCATTGAATCTAACTGTAAAATCCTACAAACCCTCCTAATTTGTATTTACGATGAAAAAAATCGCATTCGTCTGTCTGGTATTGTCCTTCCTGATTGGTTATATGGAATGGCCGAACAATGCTGCTTTTCTTTACGAAGTAGCCTATAAAATTTTGTTCGATCGTTCGGAAACCTCCAACGACGCAATGATGCATCCCCTGGTGCT
>JAEUUR010000473.1 GCA_016787465.1 Saprospiraceae bacterium
GCGTATGTGGCAGCCGGGCAAACCCCATTGCCGGAATTTGCAAACCCTGAATACCTGGGTGAAGGAACCGACTGGCAGGAAGCGATTTTCCAAAAAGCGCCCATCGCCAGTCATCAGCTGACTTTCACAGGAGGAAGCGATAAATCATCTTATTCCATCTCCGGAAATTATTTTTCACAGGATGGAATTGTAGGAGGCGATAAAGCGAATTTTGAACGTACAACAGTTCGCTTCAATGGAACACACGAGCTGAAAAAATGGATAACCATTGGTAATAACCTCGGTTTCACCAGATTTGAACGCCAGGGATTGATTGAAAACAGTCAATACAATTCTCCGCTGATCCGTGCGCTTAACATGGATCCAATTACCCCAATCCGCAAAGCCGACGGCACCTACGCATATTCCAATTACGCCAGCACCGACATTGCCAATCCGGTAAACGCCATCGAGCAAACACACAACTCCTGGCGAAGCAACCGTTTCGTAGGAAGCGTGTATGGCGATCTTAAACTGGCAAAAGGCCTTACCTTTCGTTCATCGTTCAGCCTCGACGCCACCTTCGCTGTTCAACGCGGGTTTGTGCCTAAATTTGATTTGAGTAACATTCCAAGCATCAGCGAAGCGCCAGCCGCTGAAAAAAACCTCGTCAACTCGGTGAGCGTTGGAAACAATTACTGGAAAAACTGGCAGGTCGAAAATGTACTTACCTATCAAAAAACGTTTGCGGACAACCACGAATTGACCTTGATCGGAGGCTCTACGGCGCTCAACAATCGATACGATGCTAACGGCGGCGCAAATACCAACCTGCCTTCCAACGACCCCAAAGACGCATACATTTCAAATACCATCGACCCCCTAGGTTCACAAAGCGCGTATCAATGGGCTTCAGAATCTTCCCTGCTTTCCTACTTCGCTAAAGCAAATTACGAATTCAACAATACCTACCTGTTTTCTGCAACCTTCCGCGCCGATGGGTCGTCGAGGTTCGGTAAAAACAACCGGTATGGATATTTCCCTTCCTTTTCAGCAGGGTGGGTTGCCAGTCATGAGTCGTTCTGGAACGATAATGTCATCAATTTTTTCAAACTGCGGGCTAGCTGGGGCCAAAATGGCAATGACCGCATTGGCGATTATTCGTTCACCACGGTAGTCAATAATGGCCAGAACTACACCTTTGGCAGCCAGGAAAACATCACCAACGGCGCGGTAGCCCTCACTTCTGCCAACCCTGATCTGAAATGGGAAACCAGCTCCCAAACCGATATCGGCATCGATGCGGAACTTTTGGAAGGGCGAATCCAGCTGACCACTGATTGGTACCTCAAAAAAACTTCCGATATGCTGTATGCCGCCCCGATCCCCCTCGTGGCAGGTACGGCGCCGCCTATTCAGAATGTGGCTACAGCTGAAAACCGCGGTTTGGAACTTTCTCTCAGTTACCGCAACTACGACCAGGCTTTTCGATACTCGGTAGGCGGAAATATCGCCTTCGTTCAAAGTAAAGTGACGGGCCTGGGCCGTGGAGGAGAACCTGTATTTTCAGGCTTTGTGCAATCGGCGAATGCCAATGCTTCAAAAACAGATGTTGGGCATCCCGTAGCGTCTTTCTTTGGATTTGTAACCGACGGCATTTTTCAAAACCAAAGTGAAATTGAGCGTGCTGCATTTCAAAGCGCTCAAACAGCGCCGGGCGATATTCGTTTCAAAGACCTGGACGGAAATGGTGTGATCGATGCCAACGATCGTACGTACATTGGAAACCCGACTCCCCGATTCACTTATGGTTTGAACACCGATTTTGAGTGGCGCGGCATAGAATTGAACCTCTTTTTCCAAGGAACTCAGGGCAATGATATTTATGTGAATACCACCCGGTTCGATTTCAATTTCGTAAACCGTCCTTCTTCAGCCTTAAACCGCTGGACGGGTGAAGGAACATCGAATACAGAGCCAAGAGTCAGTTTAAGCGATCCCAACCAAAATGCACGGGTTAGCGATCGTTTCGTGGAAGATGGATCGTATTTCAGGTTAAAAACCTTGCAATTAGGATACAATTTGCCCAAAAAATGGCTCTCCAAAATGCGGTTCGAAAAAATGAAACTTTATGTAACAGGTCAAAACCTGATTACAATCACAAAATATTCAGGCCTCGATCCCGAAATCGGGAATATCGGAGGAAGTCTTGAAATTGGTATCGACCGCGGTTTTTACCCGCAAGCCCGCACGGTGCTGGGTGGAATTAGTTTGTCGTTTTAAATCCAGAACAATGAAAAAATTCATTTTATTGCTCGTTTTTAGCGCAGGCCTGGGGGCTTGCCAAAAAGAATTTTTAGAAAAAAAGCCCATCGTCGGGGTTACAGAGGAAAATTTTTACAGGACGGAAGCGGATGCGATTGCAGCCGTGAACGCAGCCTATGCCACCTTGCAGTTCCAGATTTCACCCGCCGGCCATTTTAGGTGGTTTTGGGGCGATATCATGTCGGACGACGCCATCAAAGGGGGCTCCGGCGACAATGATGTAAACGCTTTGCTTCAACTGGAAACTTTCCAGGGACCCACCAATACAGATTTGCTGGAGTCGGAATGGAGTGCCGACTACGAAGGTATCTACCGGGCGAATGTGGTGTTGGAAAAAGTACCGCCCATCGAAATGGATGGGAAACTAAAAGCCAGAATATTGGCGGAAGCCCGATTCATTCGCGCCTGGAACTTCTACAACCTGGTTGTGCTTTTCGGGGGCGTGCCACTTGCCGACCATGTGCTGGCGCCTTCCGAATACAATATGCCCCGTGCAAGCGCAGATGAAGTGTGGGATTTAATAGAAAACGACCTCAAACTTGCAAGCGCTGATCTTTGGCTGCGGAGCGCCTATCCGGATTCGGATCTAGGGCGAATCACAAAAGGTGCGGCACAATCGCTGTTGGTAAAAACTTATTTGTGGCGCAAAAAATGGCAGGATGCCAAAACAA
>JAEUUR010000486.1 GCA_016787465.1 Saprospiraceae bacterium
AAAACGTAAATTCAACCAAATCGCAGTAGAAGGTTTGTATCGCTTCCTGAAAGATGAGCAAGCTTACATCGGCGCACGTTATATCAAAATGACTGGCGAACCCGACGGCGCAGCATTCAAAAACACTGACGGAAGCCGCAAGGAAATCAGCATCGACCGCATCGCGATTGCAGCAGGCTGGTTCCCAACGAAAAACCTGCTTTTGAAAGGCGAATATGTGATTCAAAACTTCACCGACTTCCCAACCAATGATTACCGCAACGAAGGCAAATTCAGCGGCTTCGTGATCGAAGCAGTGGTAGGGTTCTAATCATTCCAATCGATACTCGTCAGGCAAAATTAAAAGTTGCCTGACGAGTACGTGCCGGGCCGCAAGTGTGTCAAGTTTTAAAACAACGAATTCGAGTTATAAAACTTGGTACTGCTTGCGGCTTTTTAGACACACCCTGGATTTTATCATTCCGATTCCGTTTTCAGATTTCTAAAAAACATGAAACGCCTAAATCAAATGCGCTTTTTGACTTTCTGTTGTATCGCCTTTGCAATCATTTTATCGGGTAGTACAATGGGCGATGATATAGGCGCTAAGAAGCGGTATAGAATTGAGGAAGGAAGCAAGTTTTACCTGAAAGGGACGTCGAATGTGAACAAGTTTACCTGCGATTGTGAAGACCGTTTTGAAATGCAGGAGTTGGAGATTGAATCATCGGGCGGGTACTCCCGTTTTCGGCATGCAAATTTGGCGTTGAGGGTAAAAAATTTCAATTGCCATAACCGCAAGATTGACGCCGATATGCAGAAAGCGCTTCAGGCCGATGCTTATCCGACCATCAAGGTTTCGTTAGTGGATACCTGGCAGCAGGCAAAATGTATGGACGGCTCGTGTTACAATTGGTTCGATGTGCAGGCAAACGTCCAAATCACGATCGCCAAGGTAACATCCAAAGAATTTATCAAAGCAAAAGCCCGCATGTTGGGGCCGAACAAATTCCAGCTCAAGGGAGAAAAAGCGCTGCAAATGAGCGCATTTGGTATAGCGCCACCCGAAGCAATGTTCGGTATGATCAAGGTAAACGATGGAATCGACTTTCATTTTGACGTAGTTGTAACCGTCGACGAACTCTTATAAATTCAAACAATCGAAAATTCAATTGATTATGAAAAGGTTTCTGATCAAAGGCATTATAGGCGGCGTTGTTTTACTGCTGTTCAGCTATTTGGCCATTTATCTGGTGGTAGCCCTGGCGCCGTCGCTTGCAGAACAGTATTACGACCCTGTCTTCAGTTTTGAAGGCGAAAAGGGGATGTTGTACTTTGCGCATCCGTTTATTTTGAGTTTTGCCCTGGCCTGGTTTTGGCGCCGGTTCAAAGGTTTATTCCACGGCTCTTTTTGGTGGCGCGGTTTTGAAGTGGGCGTGGTTTACGGCCTGATCGCCACCGTTCCGGCTATGTGGATCACCTATTGCTCCCTGGCCATTTCCTTGGGTATGGTGGTCACCTGGGTGTTGTACGGCTTTTTCCAGGCGATCGTGTTGGGGATTCTTTATGCGAAGATTAGTCCGTAACTTGTCATTTACCTTTGAATCTGTAAATACTTTCCAGGCAGCCGCAAGCACAAAATACGTGGTGGTTGATAAATAAATCGCCCGCATCGCTTTTTCTCCCGTGTGATTCGCTCAGGCGCTCGATGGCCCAAAGGCCGGCTTCGTCCTGTACGGCAATGACTAGGCGGTTGCCGCCTTGCCTGCTGAGTTCGGTGTGGATCCGATAGGGTAGTGTTCGTTGCAAGGTGTCATTTTGAAAAAAATACAGGCTGTCGGTCGTAATGGTTAATTGCCGGGTACAATGGCATTTGGAAGGTTCGTCGTCGGTATCCCAACTGCTTCCATCCCAATACCACTCCCAGCAGCCGGTGAGTTGATCGAGCAGGGCGGTTCGTTTTTCGTTCCACAGGGAATCCAGCATGGTTTTAGCCAGCAGGCCGTTTGCGGAAGTGGAGTCGAAATGATGGACCCTTTGTAACAATGATACGCGCAGTTTTGCCGAGTCGGGATGTGTGAGCGCGCGCGCATGCGAGAAGTCGGCGGCTATTTGGGCAGCCGTATAACCATCCGGAACGTATTTGAATCGGATGTTTAACGTTGGGAACGTTTGAGCGGCCAGGTGGCAATGGATCAAAAAAAACGCGTAGAGCAGGTGTTTCATGGAGGAATAACGCAATTGGAAGTATTTTCGATACGTCGATGTTGTGCTGTACATTTTAATTACAAATTCAACAAAAAATACACCTGATTTAGAAAAGAGCCGAAGCGCCTCGCCTTCGGCTCTTTTTATTTTGAAAGCCTAAAGCTTTAAAAACATTTTCAGGATTAAATTTGGTAAAATTGCTCTTAAAAAAGAGCACAGCTTTTTTATGTGTAGGACTAGAGGAATGGAATAGTAAATAAGCGCAGGAGTTTTGTGTGAATGTTGTTTTGTAAAATAAAATATTATTCTTTAGTTTTTTAAAAGGTCAGGCAATTATTCCAAAACAAGTAAAAAGTGCTGATATTCAAGTGATAAGTACAAGCGTGCGCCCGGGTTATACCGAAATCTTTGCACCTGTATTTATTCACTTCATTTCAATTTATATGGCACACCACCAAATCGTTATTGTCGGCGGCGGAAACGCCGGTATTTCAACTGCCGCGCAGCTCCTTCGTAAAAACCGCAAACTGGATATTGCGATCATCGATCCGTCAGACAGGCACTATTACCAACCTGCCTGGACGCTCGTCGGTGGCGGCGCTTTTGATATTAAAAAAACAGTGCGCAGCGAAGCATCCGTGATGCCCAAGGGAGTGACGTGGATCAAACAAAAAGCGACCGGGTTTACACCTGAACAAAACCGCGTTGATCTGGACAGCGGCGCTGTTACGTACGATTACCTGATTGTATGTCCGGGCATTCAATTAAATTGGAACGCCATCAAAGGCCTGCCGGAAACTTTGGGGAAAAACAACGTGTGCAGCAATTACTCCTTCGAGTCGGCGCCGTACACCTTTGAATGTGTGAAGCATTTCACCGGGGGCAAAGCCTTGTTTCACAACCCGTCCACACCGGTAAAATGCGGCGGAGCGCCACACAAAATTATGTACCTGGCTGCCGATTACTTCCGGAAACACAAGGTGTTGGCTAAAGCGGATATTCAGTATTGGAGCGGCGCTCCGAAGTTGTTCGCCGTACCCAAATACGAAAAAACCCTGCTGAACGTGGTAAAACGCGGCAATATCGACTTGCACTTGATGTACAACATGACTGAAATTGACGGGCCGAACCGCCGCGCCACCTTTGTCGGTTTTGGCGACGACAACAAAGGCGAAACCCACGTAGTAGATTTCGATATGATCCATGTAACGCCCCCTCAAAGCGCGCCCGATTTTGTTCGGAACAGCTCATTGGTTAATGCCGCCGGTTGGGTAGATGTGGACAAAGGCACTTTGCAACACATTCGGCATTCCAACATTTTCTCGCTGGGCGATGCGGCCGGCTTGCCGATATCCAAAACCGGCGCAGCCATTCGCAAACAAGCGCCCGTGGTGGTACAAAATCTGCTGGACTATATGGCCGGCAAGCCACTTTCAGGAACTTATTTAGGCTACACATCCTGTCCGCTGGTAACCGGCTACGGCAAACTCGTGTTGGCTGAATTCGACTATAACAATACACCGATGGAGACATTCCCTTTCGACCAATCGAAAGAACGATGGAGCATGTACCAGTTGAAGCGCGAAGTTTTACCCCGGATGTATTGGGGTGCTATCCTGAAAGGAATGGCTTGATCTTTAAAGCGCGAAGTGTGGGGTAAAGTCGGCTGATTTGTCGGCACACGAAGCGTGTGTTTCAAAACGTAGAATCAAAAATCTGCGCATTCTGCGAAACGTTCTGCGAATTCTGCGGGAAACCATGCTGAGCACAGAAACCGCTTGTGTAACTTTTGTTACCAAGTAGGGTGGTTAGAACTTTGCAAATTTGTGGAATATATCCTCTGTATCTAACCTAAATTGTGGCTGCGTTATGTCCATCAGCATGCCTACCTATAGCATTTGCAACCTGCTTGGCGCCGACCGTTGTATGACGGAATTTGTGGTAATGCCGTTAAAAGAATTTTTGGCGCAAAACCATGATATTTCATTTCCGCACAAGCATCATTTTTACCAGATCGTTTTGTTTACAACAGGTGGCGGCGCCCACTCCATTGATTTCAAGAGGTATGAAATAAGCCCTCGACAGGTGTATTATATGGCGCCTGGGCAGATACATACCTGGGAGTTTGATGATGGAACCGACGGTTACCTGATCAATTTTAATGAGTCGTTTTTTACCTCCATTTGCCATAACCCGCATTTTGTGCGCCAGTTTCCGTTGTTCAGTACGATCAACAATGAATCGGTGAACACCCTTGATGATGGGTGTTTTTCAGAAATAACGCGTACGCTGGAGCAAATGCTGGAAGAATACAGGAATAAAAGCGCATACGTGATGGATATGTTGCGCGGCATGTTGATGACCATTTTGATCCGACTTTCGAGGGAAGTGCCAACAACATTGAATGGAAGCAATTCAAAACATAACCTGGAGTTGATCAGGCAGTTTGAACAATTGATCGAACAACATTTTCGTGAAAAGAAGTTGCCCAGGGAGTACGCCGAACTGATGTACATCACGCCCAATCACCTCAATGCCCTTACGAATGTCGTGGCTGGGAAAAGCGCCGGCGAACTGATTCGGGAGCGGATATTATTGGAAGCTAAAAGATTGCTGGTAAATTCGGATTTAATGGTCGGCCAAATTGCTGAATCGCTGAATTTTGAGGACAACGCCTATTTCGCCAGGTTTTTTAAGAAATATCTGGGAGCAAGCCCGGAGGAGTTTCGGGCGGCGAATGGGATGCATGTGCGTTTTTAGATGACGGGTTAATGTATGTTTACTCAAAAAAATACTACCTAATTTTTCAAATATTGTACTGAAGACTTTACATTCTAGGGTGAGATACTGGTAACTGTAAAATTGTAAATCCCGCTTGGCATCGCTACTTTTCTTTTGCTTGCCCAAAAGAAAAGTAGCACAAAAGAAAAGGGCAGTCCTATCGGCAGCGCCAACGACCTGCGGGGATTGCGCTGTTTTTGACAGGGTTGGGTAGCATTTTTCGTGTTATCGAGCTTCGCTCTTCCTGTCAAAAAAGGCGCTCCCCTCCTTACGTCGGGGATCATCCCCTTCGGTCGGGCGTGCCTAGCGGACGGCATTGGCGCTTGACAAGGCATATTTGGTTATTTTATGGCATGAACATAACCAGTATTGTCAATACAGCGTGGTTTTGAAGACAACCTGTTTATTGCGCACTATCAGTCAATGCATTGGTTACATAACCAAACTGCGTGAAGTATACCTAGTATCCCAGAATGTCTACTTGACATTTAATAAATCCCAATTATTTATAATGGGCAACTCATTACGATTCGGAGGAACCATGCCTGATTTTTTATAAAATT
>JAEUUR010000514.1 GCA_016787465.1 Saprospiraceae bacterium
AAAACATCAGATTGAGTTATGAAACGTACCAGATCATTTTTATTCGCCCTTGCCCTGCTAACCTCCTTCCAAATGTTCGCTCAAAAAGAAGAAACCATTGTCGGCGGCCGTAACTTCGGTTGGACCGGCCTTTGGGGGGGATACAAACACCAGTTGACACAATTCGGCGAAGAAACCAGCTACATCAACGGAGGTTTCTTTGGGTTCGAATTCGGAAAATCCTTGCTGCTCGGCTGGGGCCGGTATTCCCTTGTAGATGAATTTAAATGGGACAATATTGAAAATCAGGATTTTGATATGCGTTGGTATCCTTTCCTGGTTCAATACGGATTTAAAGGATACAAGGCTGTTCATCCGCAGCTCGGATTTGAAATCGGTCGTGGTCGTGTGGATTTTGGCGGCGCGAAAGACCGAATTCTGGTAGTACAACCTACAGCCGGTGTTGAGTTTAATGTTTTCCGCTGGTTTCACCTTGGTTTGGATGGCGGATACCGCTTTGTAACCGATTCTTCTACGCCGGGTCTTTCTGATGAAGATTTAAGCGGCTGGATGGCGCAGGCAACCTTGAAATTCGGATTTTCCTGGGGCCGTTACAACAAGAAAAAAGCGAACAACAAATCTAAATTATACGAGGACTAGTCTGAATATTTTCAGCGACGCTACAGAATGTTGACTTCGGGCTCCAGCGAGATTCCAAACTTTAATTTTACGGAATCAATGATTTGATCAGCAAGCGCCCTGACTTCCTTGCCGTTCGCGCCTCCATAATTGATTAATACCAACGCTTGTTTTTCATAGCTTCCGGTATTTCCAACGCGTTTTCCTTTCCAACCGCATTGCTCTATCAGCCAGCCCGCAGGTATTTTTACCTTGCCATCTGGAAGATGATAGTGTGGTGCGGTTGGATTGTTTTTAAGGATTGCCTCCAAAACATCGGTTGTCGTTTCCGGGTTTTTAAAAAAGGAGCCGCAATTACCAATCACGCTGGGGTCAGGAAGCTTTGACGTCCTGATTTGCACAACCGCCTGGCTTACATCAGCAATGGTTGGCTCTTTTACGCCGTTTTGTTCGAGCGTTTTTTGAATATCACCATAGGATACATTGATCTGGTGGGCTTGCCGGGTTAGAGAAAAGGTAACTGAACAGATTACAAATTTCCCTTTTGCTTCCCGCTTGAAAATACTGTCGCGGTATCCAAAACGACAATCCTTGTTAGTAAAAGTGTACAACTTTCCGGTTTCAATTTCCAGGGCTTTGAGGCGCACAAAAACGTCTTTGATTTCTACGCCGTAAGCGCCGATATTTTGAATGGGGGCTGCGCCAACAGTGCCTGGAATCAAACTCATATTTTCTATTCCACCATACCCGTTTTTTACCGCCCACAGGACGAATTCGTGCCAAACTACTCCGGAACCAACTTCCACCCAAACTTTATTAGTAAACGACCGGGCGACTTTTATACCTGCAATGGCATTTTTGACCACCAACCCTTTTACATCGGATGTGAATAATACATTGCTGCCACCGCCGAGTATCAGCAAAGGGCGTATGCCACTTCTAAGCGCTTTTTTCAGCTCAAAAGTTGAGGTAATTTCTTCGAAATATTCGGCTTTCACATCAATACCGAACGTGTTGAAGGGCAATAATGAAATATTGGATTTCATCGTTGGTTGTTCAAAGTTAAAAGCAGCGAGCCAATTGCTGGATTAATTGAATGTAATGCACATCGTAATCTTCATAACCGCTTGCCCATGTAATCCGGATTTTATCGAGTTCGGTCTTTTGTAGCCGTTTGAAATTTTCTATGGTTAGGGGGTAGTAAGCTTTAAATACAAACGATTGATCTTCAGGATTTTGCTTGCCTTCGTCGAGGATTGAATTGCTCAATGTCAACCAAGTGCCATCGATGAACCAGCAAGTTGCAGGGCTGTTCTTTTCCAGCTTCCCAAACGCTTTGCGCGGGCTTGGGTCGAAAATGATAAAGTTGAGCAATAGTTGATAGTTACTGCCCGATGCCGACAAGGCTGCTTCGCAGCGAATATTGGATTTTCCTTCAAGGTAAGTTTTTAAAGCAGGCGGCGTGTGGCGAAAAAGCTCAACAAATTTGGTTTGCCTGAACATTTCCCCCGACAATTCGTCCTTGGTCTGAACCTCAAAATCACAGGGCAGCAAGGGAGGGTTGAGCATCACATCCTGTTTGGGGTCGTACCTGAGGTCTGTCTTTTTGGTTTTGAGAGGAGCAGGAGGTTTTGGCGGTTCCACGGGTTCATTTGCCTCTGCTACCGGTTGTGCAGGTTGGGGTTCCTCCTTGGGTTCGGGTGGATAGGCCAGGTTTTGCAGCGCTTCTACTGATTTCCAGGTTTTGGACAGGTTTTTCCGCTGATACAAATTGTCGGCGCCGGCAGTTTTGAAAGCCTGTTCACTGGTTTTCTCTGCTTGTTTTTGGTCTTTTAGCGCTTTTTTCTCCAAAGTGCGGGCTAATTTTAAAAGCGCATTTAGAGAATCAAGGTGTGATTTTGGCGTCAGTGAATCCAATTTCATTTCAGCAATGCTGCTTTCCAGTTCACAACAATTTGCTCCCGCTTTTTGCGCCTTTTCAGTCAAAAATTGAGTAATTGATTGGGCTTTCGCTGCCAGGCCTTGAGCCAGTTCATTCACTGCCCAGTCGTTGAGGCTGTCGATCGGCGGCAAAGAATCCGGAAGCATTTGCGCCTTCACTGAAAGTGCCGGGCATAGGAACAATATATAAATCCAGGTTCTGCTCATCCTGCTAAAACGGTTATTCATGCTTAAAAAGTCGATTCAAAGCGGTTGTTTGAAGGATTAAACAAAACAACTTTTATTTTCGCAGCAAAAGTACACGTCCGGCGTCAAACGGACATTCACCATTTATACGAATCAAAAAATGAAATTGAAGGTTACGATTTCCGTTTTACTGGTTATGGCGATGTTTGCAGCTTGCAACGCCGACAAAAAATCATCCGGCACCCAAACTATGGATTTTAAACAAATTCCAGTGACATATCCGCTTACGCGGCAAGACACCACCGTAAGTAATGATTATTTCGGCAGTACCATCAGTGATCCATATCGCTGGCTTGAGGACGATCAGAGCGCGGAAACCAAAGACTGGGTTACCAAACAAAATATCGTTACCAACGGTTATCTGAGCCAGATACCATATCGGGAGCAAGTAAAAAAACGGCTCGAAGATATTTTTAATTATGAACGATACACTGCCCCCTTCAAGGAAGGCGGTAAATACTATTTTTTCAAAAACGATGGCTTGCAAAACCAAAGCGTATTGTACGTCCAGGAAACGTTGAACAGCCAGGCAGAAATCGTACTGGATCCGAACAAGTTCAGCGCGGATGGTACCACATCGCTTGGCGAGCTGGATTTTTCCAAAGACGGCCGTTACCTGGCCTATTCAACGTCTGTTGGCGGCTCTGATTGGCGCACCATCGTGGTGAAAGACCTTCAAACAGGCACTATGTTAGCCGACCAAATCGATTGGGTGAAATTCAGTGGTATTTCATGGCAGGGAAACGGCTTCTTTTACACCCGGTTTCCGGAGCCTAAAAAAGGCGATGAACTTAAAGGAGCCAACAAACTGGGCGCAGTTTATTACCACGCACTGGGTACACCACAGTCAGCCGACAAACTTGTGTATCATGACAAGGCGCATCCCGACCGTTCTTTTGGCGCAGGCACGACCGACGATGAACGTTTTTTATATGTGACCGGATGGGAAAGCACCAGCGGTAATGCATTGTTTGTCAAAGACTTAACACAGGGTAATGCGCAGTTTGCCGTTGTTTCCGAAACATTTGAAAAGGACTACAACGTAGTTGATAATATCGGTGAAAAGTTATTGGTTCTGACCAATGACAATGCGCCCAACCAACGTCTGATTCTGATCGACCCCACAAAGCCCACAGCAGCCGACTGGCAGACGTTGATTGCTGAAGATCCAAACGATGTGTTGCAAGGAGCCGCCATTTGTGGCGGTAAGATTGTTTGCACTTATCTGCACAATGCATCGAGCAGCCTACGGGTATTCAATTTGGATGGAAGTTTGATCAAAGAGGTGACGCTGCCGGAGATTGGCAGCGTGGGCGGAATTAGCGGCAAACCGAACGATCCGCTTGCATTTTTCAGTTTCACCTCTTTTTTGAGGCCTGGAACGGTTTATTCACTGGATATGAATTCGCTGGCTATTCAGGTGTTTAAAGCTCCGAAGATCGACTTCAACCCGGATTTGTATATGACCGAACAGGTTTGGTATGAAAGCAAAGACGGCTTGAAGGTGCCCATGTTCATCACCCGTAAAAAAATGGTCGCTTTTGACGGCCAAAACCCAACGCTGCTTTACGGTTATGGAGGGTTCAATATTTCCGTGACCCCCACGTTCAGCCCTTCAAAAGCGGCACTCCTCGAAAACAATGGCATTTACGCGGTAGCAAATATCCGGGGTGGGGGAGAGTTCGGAGAAAAATGGCACAAAGCAGGTACAAAATGCCAAAAGCAAAATGTATTTGATGATTTTATAGCAGCTGCTGAATTCCTCATTCAAAAGAAATATACATCGCCGGCACGCTTGGCTATTCAAGGCGGATCAAACGGCGGATTGTTGGTTGGCGCATGTATGACGCAACGACCCGATTTGTTTGGCGTTTGTTTTCCGCAGGTTGGCGTGCTGGATATGTTGCGTTATCATCAATTCACCATCGGCTATGCGTGGGCGACTGATTATGGCAGAAGCGACAATCCGGAAGAGTTCAAATGCCTGGTGAAATATTCGCCCCTGCATAATGTGAAAAAAACAGCATACCCAGCCACCATGGTTACCACAGCAGACCACGACGACCGAGTGGTGCCTGCCCACTCCTTCAAGTTCGCAGCTGCCGTACAGGAGCACCAACAAGGATCCAATCCGGTGCTGATACGAATCGAAACCAGTGCGGGTCATGGCGCAGGCAAACCAACGGCTAAAATCATTGAGGAAGCCGCCGATATGCTTTCATTCATGCTGTACAACATGAAAATGCAGGTGATTTATGGCGACGTGAAGGGGTGATGCAAGAAAAAACGAACAATCCGAGTGCGTTTTATTATTTTCGTTGCATCATAAAATTCGAAAATGTTGAAGGCACTTGTATTGGTAATCAGTCTGTTGTGTTTTTCCCTCAAAGCACAACCATTGATCTGGAGTTCTCCGTTCACGTTAAACAACCCGGCGGGAACCGTTACCGCGCCTAAAACTGCGTTTCTCGATGATCAGGTGATGATCGTAGTTTGGGGCGCCAGCACGAACCCTGCCCAGATTCTTTGCAGCCGATTTGAAAACGGATCCTTTTCTGCACCGGCACAAGTAGTGACGGATTTACCTGGTCCGAATTTA
>JAEUUR010000519.1 GCA_016787465.1 Saprospiraceae bacterium
GGGTTTGTGGAGGTTTGGGTCCAAATGCCACCCAGATCAGCACCCGTGATCAAGTTGGATAAAACAATGTTTATACCGGCATCCGCGCACAATTCAACAGGTTCATTGGCCACTCCGGCATTCACCTGTTGGCTCACGGTAATCGTTGCTGTTTGATTCAGGTTGGTTACGCAAGCAGGTAAAGAACCGTCGGTTACGCTCAACAAACTAAAAGTAGTTGTTGCCGCAGGTGTTAAATTCAGGTTTAGCGGTGCGTTGCTTGCGAGGTTCAACGAATTGTTAGACGTTCCATCCGAATATTGAATACTAAGCGGGAAAGTACCCGTTCCCTGGAACGTGATTTGGGTTGAACTGCCTTCGCAAATCGCCGTTGTGCCGGCCAGGGTTGCAGTTGGCATCGGTTTCCATTGTACAGGGGTGCCTGGCGACACACTCAAACACGGATCAGTCAAGTTGATCGTTCCGCCCACATTGCTTCCGGCAATAGCTGAGATATAATACACCGTGCCGGTTTGTAAATTTCCTCCAAAGTTAAAAGTCGGTTGGTTGTTGGTTGCCAGCACCGTTCCTGCGGAAGAGCCGGAATTGGTGTGCAGTATAAACCGAATAATGTCGTCGGCATCGGTGTTGCCATCATTGTTCCAAACGGCAGTGGCAGGTGTATTGGCACAAAATACAAGCGGCGCAACCTGCATCGTGCCGGCATCAGTGGTGCATGCGCAGTTTTCAGCACCTGCAATGGTTGGCGTATTACAACCGTTTGCGTCAATAATTACAAATCCATAATTGGAGTTGTTAGCAACGGGCAACGATGTGAAGGTATTACCAGTGAAAGCGCCTGCTATACCCTGACTTTGGTATGGCGGTTGTCCTCCATTGACGGTAAATGAAACGACGTATTGAGTATTGGTGCCGTTGCAGGTTTCAACAATAGGGCTGAGCACCGGTTGCTGGTTGAACTCGATTTGTACCACATCTGAACCCGAACAAATACCGTTTGTCTCTGTCCATTGATAGGTGTAAATACCATTTGATGAAACAGTTACTTCACTAATAGCGTTGTTGGCATTGCTAAAGGTGGAGGTGCCGGGGCCGCTCAATTGGATCCAGGCGCCTGCAAATGCGCTGCTTGCAGCACCGAGGAAAATGGTTTCACCACAAATTTCATCGTTGGGGCCGGCATTGGGCGCGGGTGTATCGAGCCATATGACTGGCTGACCGGTTGCCACCGAAAAGCACGGATCCATTGGATCAGGAAAGGCGCCACTGGGATTTCCGGCAACCAGGGATACATAATAGGTTTGGCCTAAATTCATTCCGTTTTGCAGGCTGAATACGCCGGTGGTGTTTTGGGCAAATACCTGTCCTAACGCCGGGCCTGCGCCATTGTGAAGTACGTATGACACAATATCGTTGCCGTCCAGCGTTTGGTCGCTGTTAGCAGTTACGGTAATGGTATTTCCTTCGCAAGCGCTCAAGGTTGTCAAACCCATGGTGCCGGCATTGGTGCCACAGTTGCAACTGAACGCTCCTGAAATATCAGGTGCGGAACAACCGTTGGCGTCCGTTACATTGAATAAATAACTTTGACCATTTGAAAAAGGCGCTGAAACAAAGGTATTGCCCGTTACGGAAGTTCCGTTGACGCTGTAAGGCATTGTTCCTCCAGCCAATGTCAATGTCACGGTAAAGTTTTCATTAGCTGCATCACAATCACGAACCAGGTTGCTCAGGGTCGGGCTACTGTTGAATTGAATGTTTACCTGATCGTTTCCGACACATCCATTTAGCGTAACCGTCCACGTCAAGGTAAATGTGCCTGATTGCGCAGCAGCCACACTGCTGGTTGCTGAAGCCGGTTGGTCGATGTTGATGTTAGCGGTGTTGCCGGAAGTTACCGTCCAGGCGCCGGTTCCGCCGGGAATTTGGGCAGCCTGAAGGTTAAGTACCGTTCCACAGGTATCCAGGTCGACGCCTGCATTCACCATCGGGTTTTGATAAAATATCACTGGTTGGCCAGGCGAAACTGCCAGGCAGAAATCGCCTGGATCGGGCGAACCATTGACATTGTTACCCACGATGAATGAAACGTAGTACGTAGTGCCGTAAGACATGCCTGTTTGCAAGGTGAAAGTACCTGTATTGTTAAATGCAAAAACCGTCCCAAGGCTGTTTCCGGCATTTGTATGCAGGAAATAAGCGCCAATATCATTGCCGTCCAGGTTTTGTCCGCCGAGGTGAGTGGCTGTAACACTCCCGCCTTCGCAGGCTGTTAGGGTAGTTACATCCATCGTACCTGCTCCGGTAGCGCAATTGCAACTGAAACTGCCGTTTTGTGGTGGCGATGCACAACCTTCCATATCCGTACTCACATAAGAATATGTTTGACCGTTCGGGATTGGATTTGAGGTGAACACATTGCCGGTTACTGTTCCACTTGGGGCTCCGGTTACCTGATAACCTGGAGTTCCTCCTGAAATAGTGAAGGTAACTGTGTAGTTATCGTTGGTTGCATCACATGTATGAGAGACGTTTCCAATCAAAGGACTTGAATTGAAACTTACCGCGACGGTATCCGAATTTGAGCACCCTGCATTATCCAAAGTCCAGCTTAAAAAGTAAACGCCAAATCCGGTGGCGGTAGCGCCAGAATTTGGGTTTTGTTGGCCTGTGAAACTGATACTTTCACCCGATGGGCCTGAAACGGTAGCCCATGAGCCGGAACCGATACCTGTTGATGCCGCTAGCTGAGTTGTCAGGCCACATGTGTCTGAATCCACGCCTGCGTTGGCCATCGGATACTGGTGAAAGATGACAGGTTGACCTTGCGCTACTGACAAGCAAGGATCGAGCGGGTCTGGGAATCCGCCGACGTTATTACCTACCACAAAGGAGATGTAATAAGTGGTTTCATAACTCATCCCAGTCGTGAAACCGAAGGTTCCGGTGGTGTTTTGGCCAAATACGGTACCTAATGAAGAGCCTGCATTGCTGTGCAAATAAAAGGCGCCGGTATCGTTGGCATCCAGGTTCTGCCCGCCAAGATGTGTAGCGGTTACCGTTTGATCTTCGCAAGCTTCTAATTGGGTTAGGCTCATATCGCCGGAACTGGTGGAGCAAGAGCAGTTAAACGACCCGGATATGGCTGCCGAAACGCAATTATTGGCATCTGTAATAACAAATGAATACGGTAATCCGCTTTGAATGGAATCTGAGGTGAAGACGCCATTCGTAATTGTGCCGCCAGAAATGGTATAAGGCGCTGTGCCACCAGATATGGGGAAAGAAACCGAATAAAACTGATTTGTGCCGGTACAAGTATGGGTTATGGCGCCTGCAACAGGAATGCTCAAGTTAATATTTATACAACTATCCAGGCTGGTTCCGCAAGAATTGGCAGCATTGGCACAAACGACGCCGGAGCTAACACCTGCATTCCATTGTACCTGAACGCTGTTCGATCCTTGTCCACTGTTAATCGTGCCGTTGGTTACCTGCCAGTTGTATGTATTTGCACCAGGTACATTGATAACGGTATATCCAACGGTTCCATCCGGGCATGTGGTGAGTGGGCCGTTTGGCGCCGGCGATACCGGCGGGACAGTGACAGTTACAGGCAAACATACGTCCTGGCTGACGCCACAGGACGAAGTGACATTTACGCAAACAGAGCCGCTGCTGTTGCCCCAATTCACCACGACGCCTGTTGTTCCCTGTCCTGAAACGAGCGTGCCACCGGTGACCGTCCAGGTGTAATCGGTGGCTCCGGTTACTGCTGGGATAGAATATGCTTCAACAGCTCCTCCACAAACGGCGGAAGCGCCTGCAGGCTGGCTGGGTGTAGCTGCCGGAGATATGGTTACGGCAATACAAGTTGCCGGGCTAGGGCCGCATTGGTTGTTAGCCGTTACACAAACATTCCCTCCCGCTGTACTGTTCCATAATACGTCGATAGATTGTGTGTTTTGCCCCGAAGTGATTACTACACCTGGAGGAACACTCCATACATAACTGGTGGCTCCGATGACACTTGTAGCGGTGTAAGTAGCCGTTTGGCCTTGGCATATAGACACAGGGCCAACGATAGCAGATGGCGCATCCGGTACATTCTGGTCGGCAGTGACAGTTACAGAGGCGGAATCGCAACAGGTAATCCCACCTGAAGTCCGGCAAACACGAAGCTGATAGTCGCCCTCTGCGGTTGCTGTTGCAGTGAGACCATTGATGTTTCCACTCAGGACGCCGCCATTGCTGGCAGTCCATAAATAGGTGACACCTGGTCCGGTGCTTGAGCCGACGCCAGAAAGCAGAACGGTGTTTTGCGTGCAGGTAAGTTGTCCGGGTTGGTTAATGGTTGCAATCGGGAACAATACAACAAGCGTCAAATTCACTATACTGTCGCATCCCGCATCGGTATCGAAATGTTCCTGGTAGGTGCCCGATGAACAATAACCTTCAAACCCCGGAGTGGTGGCGCATTCGCCCTGACAGATCGTTTCGGTTCGGTTAACAACGATTGGAGGCACAACCGTCAAATACAATGTTGCCTGATATGGACAACCTTGCGGCGTAAAAAGATTCCTTACGTAAGTGCCTGTATTACAATAGTTTTGATTGTGAAATTCGTAACAATCAGGCGCGCAAACTGTAACGGTTTCTTCTTCATCAGGTGGGTTTTCATTGATAATAACGTTGACACAGTTCCCCGAAATGTTTCCACACAAGGGTGGTGTAGAAGATTCTAATTGCGTATTCAATTGTATAATAGTTAAACTTCCATCCGGCGCGGGCAAATCGTCTTCCTGATTCGTCAGATAGGAGAGTCCGCACACTGTATAGGAGCCGGGAGGAAATCCCATTAGATTCGGGCCTGGGTCGTAAGCCTCAATGACGCCGCCAGCGCCGCCAATCACATAAGTGTAGGTATAATCAGTTGTGGGAGGAGGTACAGATGGGGGAGGGTAGTTGGGCGGAAGGTTCAAATCGAGGTTTGCGGAACCTTCGCAGGCTACCACATCGTTTTGATTCAGGTCGCCGGCATCGGCTGCGCATGAAAAGCATTGGATACCGTCCGGATCACAGAAAATGATTTCATAATTGATGAAGTTACCCACGTCGACAGCCTGACCATCGGTAACAGTGAGTGTCCAGGTGCCATTTACCGGGCCGGAATTGAAGTTTTCAAGGCATCCATTATTCGGATAATAGGAGCCGGTATAATTGCCGAAAAGCCCCCAGCCCTGGTTGTTGTTCCATTGGGCTGAAAAACCAGGGTCCGGATTTGCAGGATCACCACATGGAACAAAAGATACGTTCCATGTCGTAAAATCGGTGCCTCCAAAAAGCCCGATTGGGCCAACCAATGTAACAGACTGTCCTGATGGGGAGGTAAGCACGATACTCAGGTCGCCAAGATATTCATGGTCGAATGTCATATTAACGCCACAAACTCCCTGACCGTTTTGTCCAAGTGTTGGATTGGTAGCGCCCATTACGTTGATCAAAAAATCGCCCATGAAATTATCCGGCATGAATTGGGGGCAATTGGTACATCCGCATCCTTGAGCCGAAACTCGTTGGTTTATGACAACAAGTAAAGTAATCAGGAAGACTGCGTTCCGGAATGTGGTCAACAAACGTTTATTGTAAATAGTCATTTGCCTTTTGTTTGGAATAACTAGAGGATTGAGTTAGCAAAGTTTGGATTTCGACGAACTTTCAGGCTGTTTCGATATTAAATTTGGCGGTAGTTGTACTATGCGCTACATCGCAAGGTATAACAACTGCTGAATATTTTGACAAAAATGTACTTGAGGCTTTTTAGAAGTTCAAAAAAATTAATTTAACTGCATTTTTGCGGCAGAAATGGATCTTATGAAGATAGGTTTGTGCTTAAAGGCGCTGCTTCGCGCAGTGGTAATTTCTTTAATTTGCACGGCAGACATCCGGGCTCAATCGGTTGTGCCTGGCGAGTGGCTGGTTCAGTTGGAAAGTGGATCAAAGCCCTTGTCACTTTTGGAAGCATTGAAGGCTCATTTGAATACTACATTAGAAAAGCTGCCTCAACAACCTGCAGTTACAAATTCTTTACTTGGACGCATCTCCATAAAACCAATATCGACGAATTTGAACACCTGGTTGATAAGCGTGCCTCAGCCGTTGGAAGTGTCGGCAGAATGGGTCGCAGCGCAAAAAGAGGTCGTCCTGGTTCAGCCAAATCATTATTTGACACAACGAACCAATCCTACTCCAAACGATCCGCTTTTTCCTAGCCAATGGCAATACCTGAATATGGGTTTGAACGATGGCATTCCAGGCGCTGATCTGGATGCAATGGAGGCTTGGAGCCATACTACTGGTGGGCTTTCTGCCGCCGGCGACACCATCGTAATAGCAGTGATTGACGGGGGAGTAGCCTATAACCACCCTGATTTGTCTGCTAATCTTTGGAAAAACTGGAAAGAAAAACCGGGAGATGGATTGGATAATGACGACAATGGATTTATAGATGATTTTCTTGGATGGAATGTGTTTTCACAGAGCGACCTGATACAAGGTTTTTCGACCACGCATGGCACGCCGGTTTGTGGAATAGTAGGCGCCCAGGGCAATAACAATATTGGAGTTACCGGTGTAAACTGGAACATCAAAATTATGTTCGTATCAGGGGGGGTGACAGTTTCTTCGATTCTTGCCGCCTATGATTATGTCCTTCAATCCCGCAAAAAATACAACGAAACAAACGGCGCTCAAGGCGCATTTGTGGTAGCTGTTAACAGTTCCTGGGGTATCGATTTTGGGATGCCGTTTGAGGCTCCGTTGTGGTGCCAGGTATATGATGAATTAGGCGCCGCAGGTATATTGGGCGTCGCAGCTACAGCAAATATGCCGGTAAATGTGGATGAAGTGGGCGACTTGCCAACTACCTGCCCCAGTGATTACCTGATTTCAGTAAGCTCTTTAACAAACAAAGATTTAATAGCGCCTACGGCTGCCTGGGGCCAAACAAATATCGATTTGGCTTCCTATGGGGAACAAGTGTTCACCTTGACTTCCACAGAC
>JAEUUR010000597.1 GCA_016787465.1 Saprospiraceae bacterium
TTATATTGGAGTTGATTAAACGGTTGGATCTATAGTGAACGCAGAGTGGTTTTGAATGTAACCTGTCATACAGAGCGCTGTAAACCAATGCTTTAGCCGCAGGCTTTTTTCAAAACCAAACAGCGCGAAGTATAATAAACAACCATCTTCAAACTACTTCATCATTCGAAATTCGGTGTTCTGCGGTTCGATATTTCATCACACGTACCCAATATGCGGATAGTCACATACTTTTATTCCAATTGTTTTATTTTTATCAACTCCTTAAAAATCGTTACCCTATTTTAGCCTCGAAGTGGCTCAACATTTGTAACTCCGACATGATCCTAGATACACCCGCCTCGAAGAGACGTAACCTCTGTCTACGTCTACGTCGCCGGTTTTGGCTAATTATCTTACTGTACAACATGCTGATAGTCAAAAAAATGTAAATGGGAAATGGGAAAATTTAAAATGTAAAAAATTTCCAATTTCCAATTTCCAATTTCTCCAATTTCCAATTTCTCCAATTTCCAATCAAACCACCACCACCACATTCCCGCGCTTGCGCCCGCCTTCCACGTGCGCGTGCACGTCTGCAATGCGGTCCAGAGGAAACTGCCGGTCAATAAACGGATTCAGGCGGCCGGCTTCCATCATCTTTTTCAGTTCCAGCAGGATTTCGGGTGTTTCTATGGCAACGCCGCTGATCACCTTTTTTTTGCCTGTAAGGCTTGCCCAGGCGCCGCGCAGCGTTTCGGCCAGCATGGCTGCTCCTAAAATCACCTTGCCCTGTGCCTGGGTAATTGGCAGCAAGCGGGATAGTGGCATTTTACCCACTGCTTCATACACTACATCGTAGCGCTCGGCGAGGGTGCTCAGGTCTTGTTTCGTGTAGTCGATCACCTGATCGGCGCCGAGGTTTTTCACCATTTCCAGGTTCGCGGTACTACAAACGCCGGTCACTTCTGCACCCAGGTATTTGGCTATCTGAACGGCCGCACTGCCCACTGCGCCCGATGCGCCGTAGATCAGTACTTTTTGACCTGCCCGAACGCCGGCCTTGCGCAGAAAAAACAACGCAGTAGCGCCGCCGAAATGAACGGCCGCAGCTTGCTCATGGCTTGCCGCTTCCGGTTTGATGGCCACAACACCGTTTTCCGGTAAACATTTGTATTCCACATGCGCGCCGAATTTCATGCCGCAAGTGCCGAACACGTGGTCGCCTGGTTTGAATTTAGTGACGTTTTTACCTACAGCCTCCACGACGCCCGAAAACCCGTCGCCAAGGATATGTACACGCGGTTTGAAAAGCCCAAAAAACAGACGGACACCGAACGGATCGGCGCGGCGCAAACGACCGTCGCCGGAGGTGACCGCCGCCGCGTACATTTTGATCAGAATTTCGTTGTCGGATGGAACTGGCTTGGCAATATCCTGGATAGAAACTACATCTGGTGCGCCATATTGATGATAAACTGCTGCTTTCATGTTAAAAGTCAATGATTGAATGTTTAATTAATGCTGCAAAGGTCAGGGTGCAGCAAATCCAATTCATTGACTTTGGTTAAGAAGTGAAAGCAGGCTGAAAAAATATGCATTCACCCTTCAAACTATAGTCATCTCTGATTTAAAAATAGGTTGTTGTTTTCACAAAGAGTTACAAGAGTAACAAGAGCGTCTAAAAAACTCCTTTGCCTCCTGTAACTCTTGTAACTCCTTGTGAAAAACAAATTTCGATGGTAAAGTGGTGTAGAAACCGTAGCCCTACGGGACGAGTTAGGGTACAAGATTTGGGTAGCCATTGAACGGTAAAGCAGCTACCGACCCATAATCCGCTTTCGAATCCGGCTGAGCGATTCGGGCTTTATACCCAGGTAACTGGCCAGTTGGTATTGGGGCACGCGTTCGAGCAGTTCCGGTTTGGTGTCGAGCAAATGCAGGTATCGCTCTTCCGGACTGTTGGTCATGAACGAGGCCAGCTTGGTTTGGCTTTTGCCCAGCTCGTCTTCCATAGCGATGCGGCAGATCAACTCAAACTTGGGATTCTTTTGAAAAAGCTCTTCCTGCGCCTTTTGAGTGCCGGCCGTCAGGATACAATCCTCGACGCAGGCCAGGTAAAACTTGGAGGGCAAGCGTTTGAAGGTGCCTTCATACGCAGTGATCGGGTCGCCTTCTGTAAAAAAGTTGGTGGTTTTCTCCTCACCATCGATCAGGTAATACTGACGAACACAACCTTTCAGCACGAAAAAACAGAGGTCAGACACCTGTCCTTCCTTCAATAAAAAGTCGCCTTTTTTATAGATGCGGATGTTCAGACTGTCAATGATGTCCTGAATTTCGGCCTGAGTGAGTGGCGCAAACTTTGAAATATAGTCGATGATCTCCTGTTCTGGGGACTTGTTTTTGGAAGGATCATGCGTATTCAAGTGGTGCGCCATGGTTGAAAGAATTGGGTAAACAAACTCAAAGATAAGGGCTATATCTACCAATGTTTCATTTTTTAGTTCGATCGACCGATTTGTCAGACGACCTTTTGGAGGAAACAGGGTCTTTCAAACTAAAACTAAGGGAGTATGAAATACAATAGTTGTTTGGTTTTGATCGGCCTGTTGTGGGCTGTCAGCTGTCAGTCGCAAGTATCCTCCGCTCGGCAGGAGAAAGCACAAGCGGATATATTACAACATTTAAACACGCAATTAAAAAGCGGTGCATGGACAACCTCGCAGGTATTAACCAATCCGGAATGGATGAAACTTCATTCGTTGACTGCTTTCCGGGAGTTGATCAAGGTGCATGCAAAATCGGAGCCGTTGACGATTACTGTGCCGGATGAGCCGGGTTTAAAAACAACGATCAAAGCGAAAGCGACCGACCGAAACGGAGCGCCAATGGCAGATGTATTGGTTTATTTTTATCAAACTGACACCAAAGGCTGGTACGCAGATACGGCTGCTCATGTGCGGATGAATGAGGGCGACATGCGGCATGCGCGTTTGTTTGGCTATGTCAAAACCGACCGGGAGGGCAAGTTCGAGTTTCATACGATCCGCCCGAACGGGTATCCTAATTCGGAACTTCCAGCACATATCCACTTGCATTTTTGGCGCTCCGACGGTACCGTTGTGCATGGCATGCCGGATGAGCTGCTGTTTGAAGAGGATGAAAGACTCACCCCGGAGCGTAAAAAAGCGGCATTATCCAGCGGGTTTATCATTTCAAAAAACACCGGAACCATCGAACAGACCGTGTATGAATATCAACTGACGCCCAGGTATTGACTTTAACCATGTTTTAATCCCTGAAAATCTCTGCTAAGGTCAATTCTTTCACCTTTCCGATTTTTTTCAAATACTTGAAATCCACCTGTTTACGGTCGCCCAATACCAGCCAGGTATAATTTCTTCCTTTCACGCGTTCCTGTTGGAAACGAATCAAGTCGGCAGGAATCGCTTTTTGCATCGTCTGGTACACATCCTGTCGCAGGTCGCGGTCGGTATAGCCCCGGTCGCGGTTAGCGCGCCAGGTCCAGAAAATGTCAGAACGGGTAATCCGCCCTGCTGCAATCTGTTTCAACACACTTTGTCGTGCCGTTTCAATTTGTGGGATGGAGACGGGCATGTTCTCCAGAATTTCCTGAAATGCTTCCACTGCCTCCCTGAGTTTGTCGGGCTGAGTGCCCACATATGCCTGAAGCCAGTGCGCTTTATGCTTTTGGCCTGGGTTTCCGGCATGTACGTATGCTGAATAAGCCAGGGCTTTTGATTCGCGAATTTCCTGAAAAACAATACTGGAGAGGCCGTATCCAAAATACTGATTGTACCATTCGTTGAGTACGAATTCATCCATGTTGAATTTTGGGGAGCCTTTGGATAGCAGCAGCAACTCTACTTGTACCGTTGGAAAATGCACGAACAGCACTTGGTCTTTTTTGACGCCGATTTCAGGGTATTTAGTCGCTTTTATTGCCGGTAACAGCCCTGCTTGTTGCGGATGATGTTGTTTGAGGACTTTGGCTGCTGAGCTTGCGGTTTTAGGGCCACAATAAAATACTTCGTGTTTGTATTGCCATAAACTTTGCAGCAGGTGGGTTAAGGTGTGGGGTTTTAAAGCCTGGAGTTGATCGGGTGTGAGGCGGTCGGAAAAGGGCGAACGCGGGCCAAATTTAGCATAACTGGTCATCGCCTTTCCAAGGATCGCCCGTTTGTCGGATTTTTCATTGGCACGCCTCAGGATAATGTCGGCAACGAGGTTTTCCAGCGCTTCGGCGTTGGGTTGTGCATCCTGGATCAGGTGTTCCAACAGTGCTACTCCTTCATCAAAACTTTCATCCAATCCGCTCAAGGTCAGGTAAAAATAATCATCCTGGCAATTGGCAGAAAAATGAAGCCCAAGTCTGTAAAAAGCTTGCTGGACTTGTTTGGGGCTATATTTCGAGGTGCCTAAAAAATTTAAATAACCCGACAAAATGCCAAGCAAGCGCTCGGAGGTTTTGCCCATGTCAAAACAGTAGTGAAGGCTGAATGTTTTGCTTCCTTTTTCCCTGACCGCCCTGAGCTTCACCTTGTTTGTAATAGAAGATTTTTTCAATAAGCCTTGGTAATCAACGAATTGGGGCTCAATTTCTGGCGTAGATTTGTTCAAAAACTGTTTGGCAAATTCGGAAACACCTTCCCGGTTTACTTCGATAGGGGTAATATCAGGCTTGTCCACCTTTAATACGCTGTTGTCTTCACCCTGATGTTTGAAAACCACGGCGTAGTTGTCGTTGCGCAGGTGTTTGTTGGCGAAATCAACGATATCGGCTTTGGTGATTTTTTCAAGGATTTTCCACCGCCGTACCATATCAGACCACGACAGACCAAGGACAAAACTATTGGTAATGGCGCCTGCTCTTCCCTGGTTTTTTTCAAAGGTTTTGATTTCGCTCAGTTTCATATCTTTCAACACTGCACCGGGGAGCCAGTCTTCGAACTGGCCGGTACGCAGCATGTCCATTTGCGCCATCAACAGGTTTTCCACTTCTTCGAGCGATTGTCCTTCACGGGGTTTGGCCTGCAGCAATAAACTGCCATAGTCTTCATACACCCTTGGATAGGCATAGGCTTCGAGCAGTTTTTGATCCTGAATGAGGTTCAAATCGAAAAGGCCGGCCTGATAGTTGTGAAGAATGCCGGCAATCATAGGCAGCAAAACCGCTTCTTTGGAGGCCGCGCCGGGAAACCTCCAGCCTACTTCAATCCACGGCGCTTCATTGCCATACACATCACGTCGTTGCCGGGCATGGAGTTCCGGTTGCGGGGCGTATTTGAACTTTGGAACCGGTTTTGATTGCCATTTGCCAAAATATTGCTCTGCGAGTGCCACAACAGCGTCTGGGTCAAAGTCGCCAGACATTACAACCGCCATGTTATTGGGTATGTAATACTGGTCGAAAAAGCGGTAAATATTGGTTTGGGAGGGGTTTTTTAAATCTTCGCCCCGGCCGAGGGTGGTTTGTGTGCCGTATGGGTGCGTTGGCGTCAGGGTTTCCTGCATCGCTTTGAGCGTTTTACGGAAATCTTTATCCTGACTGATGTTGTATTCTTCAAAAACGGTTTCCAATTCGGTATGGAAAAGGCGGAGGATCGGTCGACGGAACCGCTCGCTTTCCAACTGAAACCACCGTTCCAATTCATTCGAGGGGATATCGTTCACATAAACGGTTTGCTCCACCCAGGTGTATGCATTGGTGCCTTTGGCGCCGATGGCGCTCACCAACTTGTCGTATTCATTGGCGGCGGCCAACTTGGCAGCTTCGAAGCTCAGACGGTCAATCTCGGCGTACAGGATTTTTTTCTTCGCCGGGTCGCTCTCTTTGCGATGCGCTTCGAATTTCTGCTCGATTTGATCGAGCAAGGCTTTCTCTTTGGGCCAATCCAGCGAACCCAGCCGATCAGTACCTTTGAACATCATGTGTTCAAAATAGTGTGCTAATCCGGTGGTGTCGGCAGGGTCGTGTTTGCTGCCGGCCCGTACGGCGATCTCGGTATAAACGCGGGGCTCGTCTTTATTGACGGTAAGAAACAGTTTTAATCCGTTGGCCAGGGTATACATCCGAACCTGAATAGGATCGCCAGGCACGGTTTTGAATTTCTGTTTTAATTTCGAGGCGGAAGCGTAGTCGTGCATATTTCAGAGGTTTGCAGTTTTTGTAAAAAGGATTGGTAAGCAGGTATTGATGTAATTTTTCAATATGAAGTCGACAAGATAACGAATAAACAGGTGTTTATTAATCGATTTTGGACACAACGTTAGTAATTGAGTTCTAAAACCGTTGTTTGTCCGAGTCCGTTTGAAACGGCGATAAAACATTTGCCGTATTCAAAATCACTGAGATTTTGGTAGTTGAATGCGCCGGCAAGTACATTTAAACCCATCGGTACCGTATTTTGATGCCCAACAATCAGTAGCCTTTTGCCTTTTGCCGAATGAAGGAAAGAGGTTAAAAGTGCAGGTTGGTCTTCCGGTGCATAACTGAGGACTGGAGGCAATTTCGCCCTGGTTCTGACAGCTTCTGCGGTCAGTTGGGTGCGACGGTATGGAGTAGTGTAAACCGAATCCAGCCTGAATTGTTCAAAAATTCGTCCTAGTCTTTCTGCACGCGCATAACCTTCGGGGGTTAAATCCGGGTTTTTACTGCCGTCAAGCACTTTTTCACAATGTCTGACAAAAACCAGCGTGACATAATTGCTGTCGTTCCAATGTGGAATTTCGCGCGTGCTGCCGTCGCTGAATTTCAATACGCCTTGCCCGGCTTCCTGCAACAATGGAATTGCCGCCGAAGGCGTTTGACTGCATGCTGGAAGGATGGGAATGCAGATCAATAAAAACCTGCAAAGGGAGATATTTAACCTGATAGGCAGCAAAGGATTCGTTTCTTTGTTCTTATTAAACATGATAGTCATCGAATACAAATTTTTAAAACGAATTAAAAGCGGTTTCATCCTTGCCGTAACAGTGTTATGGTTGACTGGAGCGCTCCTGTATCCAATTACTTCCTACGGACAACAACCTTCGCCGGTTGCGCCCGTATCCAGGTTCATTTCGGTGGTAGTGAGCAACCTGCCGGCTTTTTTAATCTGGGCCGGCCAGGAAGGCATCCCTGTAGAAGGAACTTATACGCCTGCGAAGATCGTGGTGTTGGCGGTCAATTCTGACGATTTCCTCAAAAAAATACAACAACATCCGTTGGTTTTATACAGTTCCAACGCGGATTTGCAGGCTGTGGAGGAAATTCCGGTGCCAGGGCATAATTTGTTTGCTAACCAGATCATTGCTTCGCAAACCCATTACCCACAATACGACGGGCATGGAACCGTAATTTCAATAAGGGAGTTTCCGTTTTATTTTTCAGATGTTGATTTACAAAACCGGCTTCATCCTTCGCCCCATGCGGAAGG
The DNA here is from genome assembly GCA_016787465.1 of Saprospiraceae bacterium. Lineage (GTDB taxonomy): Bacteria > Bacteroidota > Bacteroidia > Chitinophagales > Saprospiraceae > M3007. The sequence continues at coordinate 7,422 of JAEUUR010000597.1, forward strand.
CGATACGACCGTGCATGCATCAGCGATGGCCACACTTGCCGGTGGCGCCGGAAATTCAGATTGGGCCGGCCGAGGTGCTGCTCCTGCTTGCCATCTGCTATCCTCTGCGTTTGGCGCCTTGTTGCCCGAGGAAGATTACAGCCAACAGGGTATAACGGTACAAAACCACTCGTACGGCGTGGTAATTGAAAATGTGTACAATACTTACGCATATGCCTATGACGTGAGTACCCTTAAAAATCCGAAAATCGTACACGTTTTTTCTGCCGGAAATAAAGGACTTGAATCAGCTTCCGAGGGAACATACAAGAACATTTTAGAGTTTTCCAACCTGTCGGGCGCTATGAAAATGGCCAAAAACGTATTGACCGTCGGCGCAACGGATTCTGTTGGCAAACGAGTCGTTTTCAGCTCGCGCGGGCCTGCATACGATGGCAGGATAAAGCCGGATTTGGTAGCATTCGGTCAGGACGGCACCTCCGGTGCAGCAGCGTTGGTTTCCGGTGCTGCCGCCGTGATACAGCAAGGGTTGCTGGAAAAAACAGACTCAATGCCCGATGCGGCGCTGGTGCGCGCGTTGTTGTTGCAATCAGCTACCGATGTCGATGATATTGGGCCGGATTTCAGCTGCGGCTTTGGCAAACTCAATTTGCAAAATGCTGTTCGACTCATCGAATCGGAGCAATGGCAAGCAGGTAGGGTAGGGCAGCATGAGGTTTATGAACACAAATGGTTGATTCCTTCCAACGCGGTGAATGTCAAACTCACGCTTGTATGGAACGACGTGCAAGCCGACCCAGGGGCTGAACGGGCACTGGTCAACAACCTGGATTTAGAGCTGGTAGGCCCTGATGGACGTGTATGGCGGCCATGGGTACTGAATTCTTTTCCTCACCGCGATTCCTTTCTCCAGCCCGCACGTCGAGGCATCGATTCACTGAACAATGTGGAACAAATTTCAGTGCCGGATCCATTGCCTGGATTTTGGGAGATCCGGGTAAAGGGTAGCCGGGTGCAAGGAGAGCAGACGTTTTACGTCGCTTATGATTGGGAACAGGAAGGTAGGTTTGAGTGGATATTCCCTTTGCGAAATAACCCGGTCACTGCTGGAAAAATGGCCATTGTAGCATGGGAATCCAACTTATTTGGACAATCCTCTGCGTCTCTGGAATGGAAACCTGTATTTGATTCGGAATGGCAATTGATCGATATTTCGGTAAGTCCACAACAAACACATAACTGGTGGCCAGTTCCCGATACAAGAACAGAAGCTCAGCTTCGGATGTACATTTCTGGCGTTGGCCCGTTTTTATCGGACACCTTTATGATCTCCCCGGAAATACAATTGAAGGTGGCTTTTAACTGTGCCGATTCGATTGGGTTGTTCTGGAAATCGGAAGGCAGCAACGCCCGATATCAACTGTTTGGCCTTGGCGAAAAGTATATGGAACCGCTGTTCGTCACCAAAGACACGTTCCTGATATTGCAAAAATCAGCGTACCCTCAAACCCGCTTTGCGGTTTCCATGATTGGAAGTAATGCCGGTGCGCTGGGTGTCCGAAGCGCCGCGCCAGATATCCGGTACCAAGGTGTGGATTGTTACATTCGTTATTTTTTGGCCGACCAAACCGCTGAGCGTCAAGTTCAGTTAACCTTGGCGGTTGCCACTGATTATGGTCTTTCGAGCATCAAACTTGAAAAATGGCGACAAGGTGCTTTTGAGCCTCTTGAAGTTTTTGAACCGGTGAACGACCTGGAGATGCATCATACCGACCAGGCGCCATTTCAGGGTGTTAACCTGTACAGAGCGACCCTTGAAACTGCGCTTGGATCAACCATTCATTCGGACACTTTAGCAGTCTATTTCACCGGAGAAAGAGACTGGCTGGTATTTCCTAACCCACTCGCCGATAACCAATCGTTGAATATCTTGTTTGAAAATGCAGGTGAAGCCACGTTCCGCTTGTATGACACAAACGGTAATTTAGTGATGGAAAAAGAGTTGTTCGACACTTGGGAACAGTTGCCCACGGATCATCTTCCTTCCGGGGTTTATTTTTTCGAAGCCGCTACCGAAGGTAAAAAACTGTGGAATGGAAAACTGGTTCGCTATTGATGCCTTGTCCGTTTATAGGCTGTTTCAGGCTTGAGCCGCCTCAATAATCTGCCGGATTGTCGCTTCATCGCTTTGCCAATACCAACTATCGAGTCCTTTGATGGCGTTTCCAGCCGAAGGGTCAATTTTAACTTTTCCGGTAAAGTGGAATTCCAAAGCTCCGGTTTCACGGGCAATAGGGCCGATGGTTCGCGCGTCGATACCGGCGCCGGGCATGACGCTGATACGACCTGCAGCCTGGTCGACCAGCTTTTTTAAGAGATGCCGACCTTCAAAAGCGCTGTTGGATTGTCCGGAGCTTAGCACCCGGTGATATCCGAGTTCGATCAATTGTTCCAGGGCTTCAGAAGGGTTGTTGCAAAAATCGAAAGCCCGATGGTGTACGATTTCCATCTCACCGGCCCCTGTTTTCAAGGCGCGCAATATGGGTAAATCGAGGTTGCCTTTTTCGTCGAGTGCACCTACCACTACGCCATTTGCACCTGCCAGCCTGCAAAACCGGATGTCTTCCAACATGACGTCCAATTCCTGATCCGAGTAACAAAAATTGCCTTCCCGCGGCCGGATCAGTACATTAACAGCAATATTTAGCGAACGAACGGCCTGTAAAATCAGACCTGGCGAAGGCGTCAGTCCGCCCACATCAAGTGCTGAGCACAGTTCAATTCTTTGGGCGCCCGCCTGTTCTGCAATCGATGCCGATTGGATATTAATGGCGCAAACTTCAAAAAGGTAGGTTTTAGGCATAATTTATTAGCTGTTACAGCGGCAAATGTGGTAAATTGTCGGCAGCTTTGGCAGAATTTTTTACCTGTATTTTTCATGCGCTATTCCTGTTTCTTGATTTTTTGGTTTGTTGCGGCTTGCCTTGGGGCGCAAGATTTGCATTACTCCCAATATTACCTCAATCCGATGTCGCTAAGCCCGGCAGCAACCGGGATGTTTCACGGCGATCTGCGCGTAGCGTGCTTGTACCGAAGCCAATGGCCTTCGGTGCCGGTAGGGTATGAAACCTTTTCAGGCGCCGTGGATTGGAAGGCGCTGGAACGCGGTCGAAACCGTTTGGCGGTAGGTTTGATGTTGCAAAACGACCAGGCAGGCGATGCCGGTCTTTCGTGGGTTCAATTGGGCGGCAGCATAGGGGTGGCACATGCGCTTTCAGCGGAGCAGACGCTCGGATTAGGCTTTGGCGTATCGCTCGTTCAAAGGCATTTCGATCTCCAAGCACTGACGTTCAAAAACCAATGGGGAGGCGATTCCTTCAATGCTGCCTTGCCAACAAAGGAAACATTCTACGATGCTTCGAACTTTGCACCCTCCTTTTCAACAGGTTTGAACTGGCGTTACCAATCGGTGGAAAAACGAACCCAGGTAAATGCCGGCGGAGGAATCGCACACCTGAACCGCACGGTAGTAAATTTGGGGGATTTTGCATATCTTTTGCCACGCAGAATATCCTTCTATGGAAATGCTGTTTGGCAATTACATTACCTTTACGACCTCGTATTGATGAGCGAATGGCAAAGCATGGCAGATGCGGAAGAATTGCTTTTTGGCGCCGGAATTCGTTATATTTTGAGTTCTGGGCTGGCAAATCACACAGCAATTCAGTTTGCAGTGAATTACAGACTTAAAGACGCCATCATTCCATCCATTCAAATTGAACGTAATAACTGGCTGGTTGGAATAAGTTATGATTGGAATGTTTCAAGCTTCAATACGGCGACAAATGGCAGAGGCGGCATGGAAATTGCGGTAATTTGGAGAAAAATCCCCGTTCCCGCACTTAAGACTGTTAAATCTTGCCCTCCATTTTAATCCATTTAACAGCATCCCGGCGCGTGGAAAGTTTTGAAAACCAAAGGATTAATTTTTTCTTTCACGCGTTTCAGCCTTGATTGTCTGGGTATTGCCGGTGACGTGCATAAACCAAAAACCGTTTTGCAACGTTACCAAGGGAATTCCAGATCTTCAAGTACCGATTTTACACTATGAGACAATTTCCTTTAATCATCTTACTGTTTGCATTTATTCAAATCCATCCTGTCTTCTCCCAATCGCTGCGTTCCTATGAACGAGCAGGGGATGTGGCCTTTGAAAAAAAGGACTATGGCGCTGCATTTCAATATTACAGCGACGTCCTGAAAAGAAAAGAAGACGATCTATCTTTATGGTGGAAATATGGCGAATGTGCCAGGTTGTTCAACGCATTTCCTGAAGCCGAACAATCCTACAAAAGGGTTTCCAGTTCTCAAAAGCACAAAAAGAAACATCCTCTGGTCGACTACCGCATTGCGGAGGTCAAAAAGGGACTGGGCGATTATTCAGCGGCTGCTAATTATTTTGAAAAGTTTTTGACTGAACAACCCAAGGCAGATCCAACTTATTACGAAAAAGCCCGGATGGAAATCATCCACTGCAGGGCAGCTCAAGAAATTTCCGCGGCGCCTCCTACCATCGAAATTAAGGCGCTGGGCAAAGAAATCAACAGCCCCTGGTATGAGTTCGCGCCAAGCATTGTCGGCGACACCCTGTTTTATTCCTCTAATCGTTTCGATAAAAAAAGCGACAAAGGAAATCAGAAACGAAAACTGAGCAAGGTGATGATCGCCTCAAAATCCGGTCGCGGCCGCGAACCAGGGCGGGGTTTCCCAACCACCGATACGGCGCATATTGCACATACGGCATTCTCTCCCGACGGACACTACGTGTTTTTTACGATGTGTAAAGACATCAATTCAAACGACAAAAGGTGTGAGTTGTGGCTGACTGTGATCGACCGCCGCAGAAGATGGCTGCCGCCGGTGAAACTGCCAGCTCCGATTAACATACCAGGGTACACTTCCACGCAACCGAATATTGGCTTTGACAATGACGCCCAGGGGCCAGTGTTGTGGTTTGCCAGCGACCGACCCGGCGGAAAGGGTAAGCTCGATTTGTGGAAAGTGCCGCTCGATACCAATTTTTTCTGTGAATGCAACCTGCCGCTGCCCGGTAAAAAAATCAACTACCTCCCTGATTTTGAACAACCTGAAAACTTGTCGACCATCAACACGACTGAAAATGATGCCACACCGTTTTATTACGCTCCGGAACAAAAACTATACTTCAGTTCAGAGGGTTTGCCTGGATTAGGTGGTTACGATATTTTTTATGCCGACAAGGACAATGGCCAATTTAGAGAACCTGTTAATGCCGGAACCGGGTATAACACCAGCTACAACGATTTGTATCTGGTGCTGAATAAAACCGGGGAAAGCGGATATTTGAGCAGCAACCGTACAGGTTCGTTGTACCTTGATGAAAAAAACAAGGTTTGCTGCAATGATCTCTTTTCATTTAAAAAACTTCCGCAAAAAGCTCCCGAAACACCTAAACCGTCAGATTCAACGCAAGTCGTAAACATTGTGCCAAAGACGCCGGAAACGGTGGCAGTGCCGGAGGTAAAGCCGATTGAGCCCCCAACTCCGCTAATCGAAGATTTTGCAGGTCTTCCACTTTATTTCGACAACGACGAGCCAGATAAAAGAACCCGCAAAACGAATACCCTTCAAACTTATGATGAAACCGTACGAAACTATCTGGCCCGTCAGCGGGAATACCGCGATCGTTTTGCCGCAGGATTAAAAGATGTACAGGCCGACGAAGCAGAAAAAAAGCTGGATGAATTCTTCGAAAATGAAGTGCGTTTGGGAGCGGATCGGTTAAATGCGCTTTGCGATCTTTTGCTGACGCAACTGCAAAACAACAGCAAACTGGAAGTTCAGATTAAAGGGTTTACCAGTCCCCGCGCTGAACCTGATTACAACCAAAACCTGGCTAAACGTCGGATTAGCAGCGTGCGCAACCATTTTGAATCTTTTGCAGATGGCGCGCTAAAACCTTACATGACATCAGGGCAACTCAAGGTGGTTGAACTGAGTTTTGGAGAAACGACCGCAAAGGCAAAAGTGAGTGATGCTTTATCCGATGAGCGCAATTCTATCTATAATCCGGACGCTGCACGCGAACGAAGGGTCGAAATTGTGAAGGTTTTGCACAAAGAATGAGCAGATTTTAGGGTAATAAAATTTTTACTCGAAAAAATTTTTACGATTCAATACCTGTTCGCTTAAATTTGCCGCAACAATGAAGTTAAACTTCGTTCTGCCTTCAATCAATTTGTATAAAACCCAAACCTGCTCCCGTACCCTTGGCTAAAAAACGCGTTGTCAAAGATTATCAGGCCCTGTCGGAAGAAACAATCCGAGCGATCAGGGAAAAGTATCCAACCGGATATGCCGACCACCTCGTCAGCTACAGCGACAAGGAAGGTAAAAAAGTTTCAGCTTTGCCGTTTGAAACGGAAGATACCTATTACCTCATCCGCATGTCGATTCAGGAGGCCAAACGCCTCGTGAAAGATGAGGAAGATTTTGAAGAAGATATTCCGATCAAGGAAGAAATCGCTGACGTTGAAGTCGATGATGAATTTGATGGAGAAGGCGAAGATGACGACGAACTCGCAGACGGCTCAAGCGATGAAGACGATCACATCATCGTTACCCGGCGCCGTGATGAAGACGGTGAAGATGTCGCCGACGATTCCGACTATTAAAGTTCATTTCACTTGAAATAATTACTGACGATCCCGAATTTTTTCGCCGAGAAAATTCGGGATTTTTTTTGCCCACCTGATCAAATTTACCATGCACATCGAATCCAAATTGCCCAATGTAGGCACCACCATTTTTACCGTCATGTCGGGCTTGGCCAACCAGGTGGGCGCTATCAACCTTTCCCAGGGGTTTCCGAATTACAACCCATCTGCACGTTTACAGCAGTTGGTAACTGAACATATGGCCAACGGCGATAACCAATATTCACCGATGCCGGGCTTGTTGTCGTTGCGCGAACGGATCGCAGAAAAAGTTGCACATATGTATGGTGCGATGGTGAGTCCGGATACAGAAATTACCATCACAGCTGGAGGCACCCAGGCCATTTTTTGTGTAATTGCCGCATTTGTCCGACCCGGCGACGAGGTGATCTTGCTTGAACCTTGTTATGATTCTTACAGGCCGAGTGTGGAAACAGTGGGCGGTGTGGCTGTGGTGCATTCCCTTTCAGCGCCTGATTATCAGGTAGATTGGTCGGAAGTGAAACGGTTGATCACGCCACGCACCCGCATGTTGTGCATCAACACGCCGCAAAACCCAACAGGAACCATCCTGCGTGCTTCCGATATGGCAGCGATCAACGACATGCTGCGTGGAACGGATGTGCTGTTGATGAGCGACGAAGTGTACGAACACCTGATTTATGACGGGGAGACGCATGCTTCTGTGTTGCGTTACCCGGAATTATACGCCCGCTCGCTTGCCATCTATTCGTTTGGAAAAACCTACCACAACACCGGTTGGAAAACCGGGTATTGTATTGCTCCACCTGAATTGACCCGGGAGTTCAGAAAAGTACATCAGTTCAACGTTTTCAGCGCCAACCACCCGATGCAGGCAGCATTTGCCGACTTTATGGCTGAACCAGGCGAATACCTGGGGTTGCCTGAATTTTACCAACAGAAACGCGACTTTTTCTTGCAGGCCATGGCGAATACGCGCTTTAAACCATTGCATTGTGCCGGTACCTATTTCCAATTGTTTTCCTACGGGCATCTCAGCGATGAGCCGGATCTGGATTTCTGCAAAAGACTGACCACTGAATTCGGCGTAGCCGCCATTCCTGTCTCCTCGTTTTATTCGGATGGAAAAGATGAAAAAGTAATCCGTTTGTGTTTTGCCAAAACAGAAGATTTGCTGGAAAAAGCTGGGAAGTTGTTGGAGCGCCTTTGATCGCGGATTGAACGGATTAAGGGATTGCACGGATTTTTTTTAGGGATTTTTTTGATTTTTAGGAAATTCAGACTGTTTCACCCTGGAATTTCGACGGAGCAAATTCAATGAATATTTATACTTCCGTTAAATCAAAAGAAAATCTAATCAATCCGTGCAATCCCTTAATCCGCTCAATCTGCGATAAATAAGGGGCTAACATGGTTTGATCCACGTTAGCCCCTGTTTTCGTCTTAGAATCTATTAAAAAATCGTTACACTTTCGTCAGTTTCAAGGTTTTGACGGTACCGTCGGCAAAACGAATGCGAGCCATGTACACGCCGGAAGGCAGGTTCACCATATCCAGTTCCACTTCCTGTAATTTGCCTTTTTCAAGGGTGACGGTGTGCAATACATCGCCTTTGGTGGTGGAAATTTCAATGGTCACATCCTTATCGAACTCCATCATGTTCATGATCTTCACCTTGGACACGACAGGGTTGGGTGTAATTTTCACATTTTCATTGGCGCCGAATGCCACACTGATCTCCACGTGATCGCTGAATGCGATTTGGCCGCTTGCGGTTGCACGTTTGATGCGGTAATAGTTGATGCCATTGGCCGGACGTTCGTGCATGAAGGAGTATGTATTCGCGTTCAACTGATCTTGTTTGCCCAATTGCGAACCGACGTTGGTCCATTGCTGAAGGTTGGTTGAATGTTGAACCGTGTAGAGGTATTCGGTTGCTTCAGGAAGTGTGGTCCATTCTACCTGAACCGAACTTGAGCCGTGCTGGTTTACGGTGAAATCCAGAATGAAGCTGGTGCAACCTGGTGAACCGGCAGGCAAAACCGTGATCTCAACATAGTTCGTTTCTACCCAATCGGTGCAACCATCGCGACGTACGCAGCGCATGAAACGGGTAGTTTCAAACAACGGGCCTGGTTGATAGGTTGGCCCCATCGCGCCTGGCACAGCTACCCATTGTGGAGGTGCGCCGCCGATAGAAATGTACTGCATCCACATGTAGTGCAACGTACCGCTGCCACCGGATGGCGCCAAAGAGCTGGTAATGAGGGCTGGTACCTGACCTTCGCAAATGGTTTGATTGCAGCAGATGGTGCCTGGAT
>JAEUUR010000013.1 GCA_016787465.1 Saprospiraceae bacterium
GCCTGCTTCGGCTGCGGATTGAACCAATGCCAGGCAATAACGAGCATCGTCTAGTTGGCCATCGGCGTATACGATGGCGCTGTGAATGTTTGGATTCAACCCCGGCAACAACTTAAGGGCCGTTGTTTTGGAAATCCATCGACTACGCGGCATTGCATCGTGTTTGCCGGCAAACCACTCGTAAAAAGTCAAACCCAGGAAATAATACAATCCTTCCCACCAGTTAAAGACCGGCGTTAGCAGTTCAAGGGGGTGCGCGAGGTGTGGTGCGTTTTGCAACACCAGTTTTCGCTCGTGCAGTCCATGTTTAACTTGTTTGAGCTGAGCCAGATCCAATTTTTTAAAAGCTTGCTCCAGGTAACGCACACCGCCATGCACCATTTTGGTGCTTTTGCTGGAAGTTTCGGCAGCAAAGTCCGTTTTTTCAATTAAAGCCACTTTTAATCCGCGTAAAGCAGCATCCAGGGCACAGCCAGCGCCACTTGCGCCGCCGCCGATCACTGCCAGGTCAAAATGCTCGTTTTTGAGCTGTTCAATGTATGATTGTCTAGGATTCACTTAAATGTTGTTGCCATCTCCAGGCGTCTTTCAGGGCGGTGGCTAGGTTTCTTTTAGCTTCCCACCCCAACACTTGTTTCGCCTTTTCAACATTGCCCCAAATCGATGAAATATCACCCTCTCTTCTTGCTCCAATTTGGTAGTTAACAGGTTGATTATTAACCTTTTCAAAGGTATTCAAGAGCTCCAATACGCTGTTTCCGCGACCGGCGCCCACATTAAAAACATCATAAAAACTGGATGTGCGTAACCCCGCAATATATGACAAAGCCGCTGTATGCGCTTCAGCCAAATCCATCACGTGGATATAGTCGCGGATACAAGTGCCGTCGGGGGTGGGATAATCGTTTCCAAATACGGTGATTTTCTCCCGCAACCCGGCTGCCGTTTGGGTGACAAAAGGTACCAGGTTGTTTGGTACTCCAATTGGAAATTCGCCAATCAAACCGGATGTATGTGCGCCCACCGGGTTGAAATATCGCAAAGAGATGATTTTAAATGGTTTTGCAGCCGCTACATCGTGTAGAATTTCCTCACAAATTTGTTTGGTATTTCCATAAACGGAAGCTGCGGGTTTGATCGGCGTGTTTTCGGTGACCGGCGTGTTTTCGGGCTCTCCGTACACGGTACAGGAGGAAGAAAATATCAACAATCCAACTTTTTTTTCTTCCATGACTTCTAATACGGTCAACAAAGAACCCAGGTTGTTGCGATAATACATCAACGGCTCCTGCATGGACTCGCCTACGGCTTTCGAAGCGGCAAAATGTATCACCCCTTCAATAGCATACTGATCAAACACATTTCTGACGGTTTCCTTGTTGGTACTATCACCTTCCACACATACAACTTCATGGCCCAGGATGGACTTCAAGCCATTTAATACACTTTTATTCGAATTGGAAAAATTGTCCAGAATTACCGGGTTAAAACCGCCTTCCTCCAATGCGATTACGGTGTGCGAGCCGATAAATCCGGCGCCTCCGGTCACTAATACCCTCATCTTGTCTGTTAAGCTCATTTGTCTGAATTGCTGTGGTGCAAAGAACGCTAAGTTGATGATAAATTTTTCACGTTATTTGCCGAGCATTTTGAAATATTATCAATCCATCCAATGAAGTTACGTTCCTTCTTACATACATTGATAGCGTTTGTTTTTGTTTTTGCGCAAGCACACGCGCAACGAAGTTCAGGATCAAACGCTCGGCCGGCGCCTTCTGCTGCCCAGCTTGCATGGCACGATACCGAGTTTTATTTTTTTATCCACTTTGGGCCGAATACATTTACAAACAAAGAATGGGGTGAGGGCACTGAGCCGGAATCTATATTTAATCCGACGGATCTTGATTGCGAACAATGGTGTCGTGTCGCAAAACTTGCGGGCGCCCGTGGCATTGTCATCACAGCCAAGCACCACGACGGGTTTTGTCTTTGGCCATCCAGGTATTCTACCCATACGGTGCGTGAAAGCCCATGGAAAGCCGGCAAAGGGGATGTGCTGCGCGAACTGTCGGATGCCTGTAAAAAACACGGGCTTAAATTTGGCGTTTATCTCAGTCCTTGGGACCGCAACCATCCAAAATATGGTACGCCGGAATACAACGACGTGTATGCAAACACCCTAACCGAACTACTTACTGGCTATGGCGAGCTGTTTGAAGTTTGGTGGGACGGCGCCAACGGAGAAGGAAAAAATGGTAAAAAACAAACGTATGATTTTCCGCGATTTGAAAAACTGGTGAAAAAATATCAGCCTAATGCCGTGATTTTCAGTGATATAGGGCCGGGGTGCAGGTGGGCAGGCAATGAACAAGGCACAGTGAATGAAACCAATTGGTGTACCCTCGATACGGCTGGTTTTGGCAGGGGCGCTACTGGGCCGGCCACACAAACGCTGCAAACAGGCCAGGAAAACGGCAAATTGTGGATACCCGCAGAATGTGATGTAAGTATACGCCCGGGATGGTTCTATCATTCAGAAGAAGATAATCAGGTAAAAACACCAGAAACTTTGTTTCAAATTTACCTCAAATCGATTGGCAGGGGCGGTAATTTAATTCTAAACATCCCTCCAGACCGACGCGGCCGCATCCATGAAAATGATTCTTTGAGCCTGCAAACATTTGGCAAAATCATTGAACATGGTTTTAATCAAAACCTGGCATTTAAAAAACCGGCTATTGTTTCTGAAAGAAGTTCAACATCAATTAAACAACTCACCGACGGCAGCAAAGACACTTACTTCCAGTTTTTGAAAAGAAAGGAAACAAATGATTTTGGTAGCGTTGACATTGATTTGCAAGTAGAAACCAGTTTCAATTGTTTGAAAATCAATGAAAAAATCAAAAAAACAGGGCAGCGCGTAAAGTCGTTTTCCCTGCAAATCTGGAAAGAGGGAGCCTGGGTAGAAGTTTGCCGATCAACCACGATCGGCGCCCGAAAAATATTGGTTTTCCCACCGGTAAAAACCAATAAGGTGCGCCTGATCATTCACGACGCCATTGGTTTTGCTGAAATCGGGGAACTTGGTTTATACGCCGTTTCATTTAGCCCGAAGTAACGGGTAGTTCATGGCCATTCAGAAATTCTTGTGCGCTCATTCGACGTTTGCCTTCTATTTGAAGCTCCAATATTTGTAAAGTGCCATCAGCCGTATCAACGCAAATCGTTCTTTTGTCAGGACTGTATAAAACGCCTTGCAGTTCAGGCGCACGATGCTCCCGGAGAACCACCGTGCGCAAAATTTTAAAGGTTTTATCGCCGAGCATGGTCCAGGCGCCGGGGTAGGGGCTGAGTCCGCGAATGAAATTGTGTACTGTGCTTGAAGGTGCACTAAAATTGATTTTGCAAGTTTCCGTATGAATTTTTGGCGCATAAGAAGCCTGCATGTTTGATTGGGGCTTCGGTTGCGCCTTGCCGGCCTCTAGCGCTTGAACTGTTTGCAAGACAAGTTGAGCACCCACTTCCATCATCCGATCGTGTAATTCTCCGGCTGTTTCATTTTCACCTATCGTGATCTTTTTTTGGAACAACAAATCACCGGTGTCAATTTCATGTTGGAGCAAAAAAGTGGTAACTCCTGTTTCCTTTTCTCCATTGATGATTGCCCAGTTGATCGGGGCTGCACCCCTGTAATTTGGTAATAAAGAACCATGCAAGTTCAAGGTTCCCATGTGAGGCATGTTCCAAACCACTTGCGGCAGCATTCGAAATGCTACTACCACCTGTAAATCAGCCTGGTATGCCCGCAGTGCTTCAATAAATTCAGGATTCTTTAATTTTTCAGGCTGCAACACCGGTATTCCTCGTTCCATAGCAAACGATTTTATCGCAGATTGCTGCATACCTTTTCTGCCTCCAGGCTTGTCAACCGCCGTAACAACTGCCGGAATTTCATAACCGTGATCCAACAAAATCTTCAAACTAGGCACCGCAAACTCCGGTGTACCCATAAAAACAATGCGCATGATTGGGTGGTGTTTTTAAAAATCGGGTACAAAGGAAGGAATCTATCCGCAAATTCCTGCAAAAGCACAGATTACCGGCTTATTTTTGCCGCGAGATCAACACACTTTTCGATGAAAAACAACCACATTCAACCCCTCCTAGCCATTTTGCTGTTCCTTTCTGTACCCGCGTTTTCACAAACCAAACTGGAAGGTTATGTTTTTGAACAAAACAACCGGGGTTTTTTAAATCAGGCAAAGGTGATCGTCAACGCACTTGATGAAGTATTACCTGCCATCGAATTACAAACCGATGTGTATGGCTTTTTCAGTACGGAACTCCGCCCTGGAAAATACAAGGTACTTGCCGAAAAAGACATCTTTTTTGAACGAACAGACACAATTCATATCGAGGCGGGGCTGCAAAAAGTTTATTTGAAAATGGAAATGCGCCGGCGCCCTGGTTATTTGTTCGACGCCACCCTGGCTGAAATGCGTGAAAGCCCCGATCAATTGGTTGATGCCATTCAAGGAGCAACCATCGAAATTTACAACCGTACCCAAAAACGCCCAGAACTTGTAATTGAAAACGACAACGATGCCTTTTTTCAGTTCACCTTCGAACGTGGAAATCACTATACGGTGTTGATCAGGAAAGAAGGTTATTTAGCTAAAAGAATTGAAGTGTATGTCAATATCAATGGCTGTATTTTGTGTGTTGATGGTGTACGTGCCATGACGCCTGGCGTTACGGAAAACCTGACCGCAGGTAATGAAATGGGCACCCTGCTGGCTAACATTGAGTTGGAAAAAGCCAAATTGGACAAGCGTATTCAGATTCAAAACATTTATTATGACTATGATAAATGGGATATTCGAGCCGATGCTTCTGAACAGCTCGATATCGTGGTTCAATTGATGAAAGACAACCCCGGCTTGTCCGTTGAACTAGGTTCTCATACCGACAGCCGTGGCAACGACCAATACAATGAAGAACTTTCACAAAAGCGTGCACAATCGGCTGTAGCCTACATAATTAGTGAGGGGGTGGATTCGGTTCGTATCACAGCAAAAGGATATGGTGAACGCGCATTGGTTAATCGTTGCTCGAATGGGGTAGATTGCAGCGAAGAAGATCATCAGAAAAACAGAAGAACTGAGTTGCGCATAACCGGAATCGCCAAATCAAAACACCAAAAAAGCCTTGAGTTCATGATCATGTCGGAAGAAATGGCCATGTCTGTCCGCGGAAAAGAGCCTAAAAAACGGCCTGCCAACAAAATACCGACTCAGCCGGAAAAGCCTGTTCCGCCACCCTTTTCCGAATTTAAGGAGAGTCCAAAAGAAATATCCCCCAAACCCAACACGATACTTCATGAATTCGGCACGGTGCATATACTTTCACTGCCGGCATCGTTCAAAGGTTATGCCATCGAACTAGCCGGCAGTCAAACAAGCGAATTAAGCGCCGATAATCCTGTATTTCAAGGTCAAAAAGACGTTTTTCATCGTTTGGAAAACAACCAACACAGCTATTATCTGGTCAACCTCGGCAGTAAGGATGCTGCGCTTAATTATTTCAAAAAGAAAATCAAACCCAATCAATCAAAGGCCCGGTTGGTACTGTTCACTGAATCCGAAAAAACTTACATCGACGAATAATTATGATGGAAACACTTACTTGGAAGAATGAAGAGGGGTTGCAAATTCATGCGGCCAACTGGAGTATTCGCCACCCCAAAGCCGTCATAGCGTTGGTACACGGCCAAGGTGAGCATTTTGGCAGATACAACCATGTGGCAGCCTGGCACAACAATCATGGATATGCTGTGATGGGTTTTGATCAACAGGGACATGGGCGTAGCGGAGGTGTACGCGGGCACGCTCGCAATCTCGACGTATTACTCAATGATATTGACCAATTTCTTCAAAAAGTACGTGAAAAATACCCGGATACGCCAATTTTCCTGTACGGTCATTCCATGGGTGGCGGCGAGGTACTTACCTATGTATTGCGACGCGATCCTATCCTGGCAGGCCTCATTGCAACCAGTCCACTCATTCGCCTGGCTTTTGCCACGCCCAAAATGAAGGTTGCAGCCGGAAAAATTCTCAAACATATCGTTCCATCGCTGACGATGCCTACCGGGCTGGCAGCACATTTCATATCTCATGACCCCGCTGTGGTAAAGGCCTATCAGAACGACCCGCTGGTGCATGGCAAAGTGAGCGCTGCAGCTGGGTTGGCTCTGCTTGAAATGAGCAAATGGCTGGATTCTTTTTCAGGTGTTTTCAGTATTCCTGTGTTATTGATGCACGGTAGCGACGACCGCCTAACTTCCGCCACAGCTACAAAGGAATTTTACGGCAGGGTAGCAGGGGAGGTTACCTACCAGGAATGGCCAGGGTTATGGCATGAAACACACAACGAGCCGGAAAAAGAGCAGGTTTTTGAGTTTGCAACCAATTGGTTGGATCGGTTTGCATAACCTTACAACTGTTCAAGTTTGTAGGTTTTTATCACGCGCCTCACCTTTTTGGGCCATTCCGGATCGCTGGCATAACCGGGTTCCTTTTTTGCCCAGTTTGCACTAAGGCCGGTTAAAAAACAATCCACATCGTTAACCGGGCATTTCAGTGCGTCATTGAACCACTTCCTGCTTGCCAAAAAAACCTTAAAATCGCGGACAGCAGCCCTGGGACTATCGTATTTTCGGAACGGAGCATCGGCGCCCTCGTGAAACATAATAAAGGTAGGGCCGCTCCAAATCTTGGTAGCACGCATACCAAAAGGATTTTTGGCCTCCTTGTACAAATAGCTGGTAAAACCAGATGATTCGAGAATGGCAATTCCAATAAATGCGGTTGCTGGAATACCTTCTTCTTTTTCCAACGATTTGGCTTCCCGGATAAATTCCTCCACCAAAGGAATCGGGGCGCCAAAAGAATCAGAAATCATTTTTGCAATAACGCCATAGTTGACGGCATAAACTTTTGAATTAACTGAGGTTTGGGCTTGAATACTACTTGCAACCAGGATGAAAATGAAAAGCTTGAAACCCATCAGGGCATTGGTGGTGTTCATTTTTTGAAATGTTTAATCGGTATAAAGATTCGGATTAGACGGAATATTATCAAAAAGTTTCCGTAAATTTATTGTTTTTGAACAGAAACAATACAAGTTCCTTTTTTCCCTTCCACGATCAGCCAGTAGAAACCGACAGGCAGGGATTTTAATGAAATAACGGCTGAGGCGGTTTCGTCCAAACGTAACATCTTCACCATTACGCCATTCGAATTGACGATTTGAATGGAACGTATTTCATTTTCAGCCTTTATTTC
Organism: Saprospiraceae bacterium; assembly: GCA_016787465.1. Taxonomy (GTDB): domain Bacteria; phylum Bacteroidota; class Bacteroidia; order Chitinophagales; family Saprospiraceae; genus M3007. Next base: position 7,347 of record JAEUUR010000013.1, read on the forward strand.
CAATTCATCCATAGTAGGATTAGGGTAGGCTTGAACCTTCCCCAGGCTGCCGCTGATTGTTTGAACGCCGCTTCCGATGCCTGTTTTACCGATGGTATATTGCCCCGGCAAAACACCCGTAATTTTGAACTGTCCAAATTTATCCGTATTAGTACCAATATTGGTGCGGGTATAACTTCCAAATTCTTGCCAAACATGCGTAGCATCTGGTCGAAATAATAACACCAGGTTATCCTCTGCCGGGCCGGTTGCGTCGAACAATGGGCGATCGAGCAAGTCTGCCTGTCCGCGGCCATCGTAAAACACCACGGCATCTGCATTGAACCCGGGCGGAAGCAGTCCACTCACTGTCCAAAACCTGGTGCTGAGGGCATAATTGTTTGGATTATCGACTCCTCCATCGGGTTCAGCAAAATGGTGTTCCACCCTGATAAGCACAGAATCTGCGCCCAGCGCATGGACGGTCATGTTAAATTTGACTTCCGATATATTGTTGGCGCCGGTTGTTTTTAACCATCGCTCCACATCACTGCGCGCTTGCATCAACAATCCATTGGCGTTTACCCAAATTTCACTTGGTACAAACTGACTGGCATTAAAATTCAGCGTCGTTGATCCGTATTCTCCGGAGATGGTGGTTAGGAAGTTCATTTTTTGACCATTTTGATCAACTGCCGTCAGTTCAAGGGGAACTGATTGATGGAATGCCGGCGTACCCCGGCGTGTTTGTTTTAGGAATACCTT
>JAEUUR010000080.1 GCA_016787465.1 Saprospiraceae bacterium
GCAGCACGCTGTCGATAATAATGCTTCTTTGTGCGTGTAATTCCGACACCAAAAACGCAGCCGCCATCCTTCCTATAGATACGGCTCCACCGGCATCGCCTAAACCTGAAGTGTTTTTGTATTGGGTTACCGTTGATAAACTCAATTTGCGCGATCAGCCCAATAAATCCGGCAAAGTACTAACCCAGTTTGCAGAAGGCGAGTTCGTTGAAGGAACAGGTGAAATATCGGCAAACAAGGAAGAAATTACACTTCGCGACATACCTTACATCGAACCATATTTTAAGGTTATTTCAACCACGCCAGAACAACATACCGGCTGGGCCTTCAGCGCAGCGCTATCACCCGTGTATGCCGGCTCCAGAAGTACCTTGCCTGATTTGGGCAAACTCTCCCAACTTTCGGCATTCCTGAAAACATTGAACGTCAAAAAGCTGGAAAGCGGTAAAAAAGCCATTGATTTCGTTACCGGCAACTTCAATACATCCAGTGGAACCACGGCTGATGCCGCTTTTATCATGCTTCATCAATTCCTCTTCAGAATGGAATTAGACGGCGATTATTTTTCGCTGACAGAAACCATGAACTGGAGTGAAAAAGACTATGAAGATATCTGGAAGGGGCGATTTGACATGAACAAATACCCGGTCACCAAATCACTGACAACAAATGGGTTTGCCCTGGCAGAAGGAGAAGGCATGATCTTCCCAGTAGTGGATAAATCAAGGCTGGCTAATTTTTTCACTGAAAAAGTGACGCCTCCGATGAAATCATACCTCCTTCAGCAAGTGGAAGAGCAGAAAGTAAATGCGTTTGAGGACGGAGGTATTGTGATTGGTCTGGATACCATCGTTGATCGTGCCATTTTTTGGGAAAAATTCAACAACAGCCATCCTTATTTTGTTTTGAGTCCGGAAACCAAAGGCTCAGAAGGCTGGCTCCGGGTGGCCGTGTTGAGTGGACTGGACAATACGCCGGCCCACGATTACGAAACCAACAAGCCCAATGAATCCTATGCCAAAATATGGGCAATGGTGATTGAAAAATATCCAGGCACGAAACTGGCGAAGGCGGTTAAGGAAATAACTGATGCTTATGCCGCAGGCGGCGGAGTTAAGAACCCCAAAGTGGAAGATGTAATTAACCGGTATATTGGTTTAGAGAATTGAGTGCTTACACAAATTGAATTATGCTCCGACTGCTGAGATATTACGCCCCCTACAAACGACTCATCGGGTTGGCCATTATTTCCAACTTGCTGATGTCCCTGTTTATGGTGGTAAGCATACCTGTCTTGCAGCCGTTTTTACAGATTTTGTTCAATCCCGGTGAAATCAAGGCAACCACAGGAGGATCTGGGTTTCAACGGTTTGAGTCGGCGTTAAACGGTTTTTTTGCCAATCTGATCGCCCAATATGGCCGGGAGCAGGCGTTGCTGATTGTATGTGTGTTTCTGGTGATTACATTTTTTGGGAAAAACCTGTTCCGATATCTGTCATTGTATTTCCTGGCTCCGGTGAGAAATGGGATCGTGCGTGATATCCGCCAGAAATTGGTGGAAAAAACCCTGAATTTGCCGCTCTCATATTTTTCTGAAGAACGAAAAGGCGATTTGATGAGCCGAATTTCTGCCGATGTACAGGAAATCGAATGGAGTATTGTAGGCGCAACAGAGGCAGTGGCCAGAGAGCCGATCGTCATGTTGGGTAGCCTGATATTTATGATCTCGGTGTCGCCGGGTTTGTTGGTATTTGTTTTTGGATTGATGTTGTTCTCCGGATTGATCATCGCCGGAGTGGGCAGGTCGCTTAAACGCCAATCCGGTGAGGCGCAGCATCGATTGGGAATCATCGGCTCCATGGTTGAAGAAACGTTGGGCGGGCTTCGAATTATCAAGGGTTTTAACGCAGAACACTGGCAGGCCGACCGGTTTCAACATGAAAATGACGACTACGCGCGTACGCTTACGCGCCTGTACCGCAGGCGCGACCTGGCTTCGCCTATGTCGGAGTTTTTAGGAATTGCTGCCGTATCGGTGTTGCTTTGGTTTGGCGCCAAGCAGGTATTTGCCGGAGAGATTTCTGCCGCTACGTTCATCACGTTTCTGTACGCATTTTACAATATTATTGAACCTGCAAAACACCTTTCAGGCGCATCATACAACATCAGAAAAGGTCTGGGCGCACTCGATCGAGTGGAAGCGGTGTTGCATGCGGATGAAACAATAAAAGACAGCCATGATGCACACCAAATTCACTCGTTTGAAGGTAAAATAGCCTTCAATAATGTTACTTTCAAATATCAGAATGCAGAACGTGAAGCCTTGCATGAAGTCAGTTTTGAAGTAAAAAAAGGTCAAACAGTAGCCCTGGTTGGGGCCTCGGGAGCGGGTAAAAGCACGATTGCAGATTTGCTGCCCAGGTTTTATGATGTGAGCCAGGGGCAGATTTTAATCGATGGCTCCGACATCCGTCAACTACGGCTCCGCGATTTGCGCAATTTAATGGGCATTGTAAGTCAGGAGGCCATACTGTTCAACGATTCAGTGTACAATAACATCGCTTTTTCAACGATTGATGCAACTCCTGAAACCGTAAAAGCTGCAGCCATCGCTGCCAATGCGCATGAGTTCATTGTCCGAATGCCGGATGGTTACCAAACTAATATTGGCGACAGGGGCGGGAAGTTAAGCGGTGGTCAAAGGCAGCGACTGACCATTGCGCGGGCTCTTTTGAAAAACCCGCCAATCCTGATTCTCGACGAAGCAACCTCAGCGCTGGATTCGGAATCCGAAAAATTGGTGCAGTCTGCCCTGGACACGTTGTTGAAAAACCGCACGGCCCTGGTCATAGCACACCGGTTGAGTACAGTTCAACATGCACATGAGATACTGGTACTTGATGGCGGCAGTATTGTGGAAAGAGGCACGCATGAGTCGCTGATGCATGCAGGAGGGGTTTACAAACGCCTGGTGGAACTTCAGGCTTTACAAGATTAGCCACTGATATGTTTTAAATATTAATGACAAATACAAGCGACATCGCGGCGACATTTTAATGACGATTTGTGTCAAAATGTTGACCATTTAACAATTGATACCCAAAAGAATTTTTTTCCCCTTACCTTTGAAGCAACCGATACACATCTCAAACTACCATTTAAGCGCTTAATCACATCATTTTCACACAACACCAATCCGATGAAAAGAATGCTACTAGCAGTATTCTCCGCCCTGACACTCGGCGTTTCCGCCCAAATTACTGTAACGAGCGCAACCTTTCCAGTGGCGGGCGATACCTTACATTATGCCTTTGATGAATCACCGGTAGGTTTCAATCCAGCTACACCTCCAGGCGGCGGCCAGGTGTGGGATTTCTCCGGGTTGTCCAAAGACCAAACGAATTCGGTGATATACCGGCCGGCTAACACGGGAGTACACGCTGCTAATTTCCCCGGAGCGGAATTGGTGGTTTCAGACAATGCCGGTGAAACGTACATAAACGTCACCAATACCAAGTTCGAAGCATTGGGCTATGCAGGCGCCGACCCTGCCGGATTTGGCGTGGAACTGACCACGGTATTTAGTCCGCCGTTGTATGAGCGTTATTCTCCCATGCAATTTTTCGATATAAAACCACAAGTTTCTTTCGTCAGCGTTGCTTTTGGCACGGATCAACCTCCTTTCGATTCCATTTTTGGAAGTTTACCCGTCAACATCGATTCCATGCGGGTAAGGGTTATTACAGACCGGACAGATGTCATTGACGGATGGGGCAATTGCGTAATTCCGGGTGGGCAATATCAGGTTTTACGGCAAAAAAGAACAGATTATCGCAGCACGGCTGTTGACGTTTATGTGGTACTTTTTCCGGGGTTTGGAAATTGGGTTGATTTGTCGACGCTGATAGGCGGCGGTGCTGGCGGCGGGTTGGGTCAGTTCTTAGGAACGGATACCATTACTACTTACCGTTTTTACAGCGGCACCGAAAAAGAAGAAATTGCCGTGGCTACGATGAGCAACGATTTGAGCAACGTTGAACGGATTCGTTTCAAAGACAACCCGACTTCATCCATCGGCCCGGATGTGCTCGCTATTCCCAATGCATCCATTTCAGCATTCCCCAATCCTGCGGTTGACTGGGTTCGATTCGATTGCACCAACCTGCCATCCGAAGAGTACACGCTGAAAATTTACAACATCATCGGCAAAGTTGTTTGGAAGGAGACCTACCAACTCGTAGGCAATCGTTCGATTCGGGTGGAACTCGACAACTTTAAGAAAGGCACCTATTTGTACAACCTGACCGACAAAAAAGGCAATATCATCGGCACCAAACGTTTGGTCGTGTTGAAACCGTAATGAAACGTTTTTGGAGCAACATCGCACTTTACGGCCTATCGCTGGGACTGCTGCTGGTGTCGCTGCAGTTTTTCAGGTACAAGTGGATTTTTGTCAGAAATCAAACCGAATGGTATGCCGGCGCAGTGGCGTTGGTGTTCTGTATCGCAGGTATTTGGTTAGGCACACATTGGAAGCAACAACGATTCAAAACTTTGCCGGTTGAAAGCAACCCGATTCAACCTCCCAGCAAAATTTTAGAGCAGTTGGGCATCACCCCCCGCGAGTTTGAAGTGTTGCAATTGATCGCTCAAGGACACAGCAACCAGGAAATTGCTGATCAATTGTACGTATCTCTCAATACGATTAAAACACATATTTCAAACCTTTTTTCCAAATTGGATGCTGACAGGCGAACCCAGGCCATTAAAAAGGCTAAAACGCTCGGGTTGATTCCCTAGACCTCCCTCTAAAGTATGATTTTAAGCCTGCCTATGTAAATCACCCGAAAGGATGAGCCCAAATTGAACTTTTTGGTCGTGTTTTGCATCAGTTTTTAACCTTTGTAGGGAGACTGGTTGGTTCCTTTGGCCACGGTTTTCAACGGAACCCCTGCTTAAAAAATGCATGCAATGAAAAAAACAATACTAAACTTCGGACTCATTTCAGGCGCAATCGGCGCGGTGCTTATGCTGGCTTCGGCCTTGTATTACAAGAGCAATCCGGATTTCAAAGGCGGTGAATTATATGGTTACCTCGGCATTTTTTTGTCGATGATCTTTGTTTACCTAGGAGTGAAATCTTATCGCGATAAAGAAAGCGGTGGCGCTATCAGCTTCGGTAAAGCATTCCAGATCGGAATTTTTATCTCCATCATTTCCTGCCTGATTTATGTGCTTACATGGATGTTTGTATATGCGACGATCATGCCCGATTTTATGGAAAAATACATCACTCATACGTTAGAACAACTGCAGGCGTCAGGTGCATCTGCTGAAACCATTGCTGCAGAATCCCAAAAAATGGATGAATTTAAAACCATGTACCAAAACCCGCTGGTTCGGTTTGGGCTGACATTTTTAGAGCCATTTCCGGTCGGATTTTTAGTGAGCCTTATTTCTGCCATCGTACTTCGTAAAAACGCAGCTTAAATCTGATTAATCATGAAAAGAGTAACCGGCATAGGCGGCATATTTTTCAAATGCGAAAACCCAGAACAAGTGCGGGAATGGTATGCCACCCACCTGGGTTTGGAGATAGATCAATATGGAACCTCCTTTGAATGGCGGCATTCCGACGACCCCACCCAAAAAGGCTTTACGGCCTGGAGCCCGTTTAAAGCATCTACCACCTACTTTGAACCCTCCCCAAAGGAATTTATGGTGAATTACCGGGTTGAAAACCTGGAAGCACTTCTGGATGTTCTACGCTCGGAAGGCGTCACCGTTATTGGTGAAATACAAGTGTTTGAATATGGTAAGTTTGCTCATATCCTGGATATTGAAGGAAATAAACTAGAGTTGTGGGAACCTGTCGACGAAAAATACGACGACATGATTGAGGCGCGCACCTTCTGACGTTCGTCGTTAAAACCCGTTAAAACAAGTTAGGAAAAGGTGAATGTTGCCGAACATTTGCCTTTTTCTGTTTGATGGACTGTAACCTTGTTCCAGGATTCAACGTCCTGTGAACATCTTTCTCACAACGAAAACATCAGATTGAGTTATGAAACGTACCAGATCATTTTTATTCGCCCTTGCCCTGCTAACCTCCTTCCAAATGTTCGCTCAAAAAGAAGAAACCATTGTCGGCGGCCGTAACTTCGGCTGGACGGGCCTTTGGGGCGGCTACAAACACCAGCTCACCCAGTTTGGCGAAGAAACCAGTTACATCAACGGGGGGGTTTTCGGATTTGAATTCGGTAAATCCTTGCTGTTAGGCTGGGGACGCTACTCCCTCGTTGATGAATTCAAATGGGATAACATTGAAAACCAGGATTTTGACATGCGCTGGTACCCTTTCCTGGCTCAGTACGGATTTAAAGGATATAAGGCCGTTCATCCGCAAATTGGCTTTGAAATTGGTCGCGGTCGGGTAGATTTCGGCGGTGCCAAAGACCGTATCCTGGTGGTTCAGCCGACGGCAGGTGTTGAGTTTAACGTATTC
>JAEUUR010000117.1 GCA_016787465.1 Saprospiraceae bacterium
CAAAACGGTAAATATCCGATTGAGTACCGACGGCGGCCAAACCTATCCCATTACGCTGGCTTCCGGGGTAGTGAATGACGGCAAGCAATTCGTCACCGTTCCCGATGCCATTGGTTCGAACCTGCGCGTACGCATCGACGCAGCCGACAATGTATTTTACGATATTTCAAATCAGAATTTCAAAATACAGGCGCCTGCACAACCCGCTTTGTCGGTTGGCCTGTCGGCTGATAACGCCGAAATTTGCATGCCCGCCAATTTTTCAACGGAAATCTACACAGCGGCCGTGCTTGGTTACAGTGACCCCATCCAACTGCAATTGGTCGGAAGTCTGCCCCCGGGTGCTGTGGCCAGTTTTAATACAACCAACATTCAACCCGGTCAATCTGCATCGCTCATGGTTGATCTGACTAACGTTAATGTGGAAGGCATTTTCACCTTTGATGTTCAAGCTGTGTCAGGCTCGCAAACATATACCCGCCCGATCACATTGACTTTGCGGCGCAATGATTTTACAGGTTTTGCCTTGCATACACCGGCAAACGGCCTCACGAATGCCGGCCTCACGCAAACCTTGCGCTGGACGACCGGCCTGGATGCCGACCTCTACGATATTCAACTCTCCACCAGCCCTGATTTTAACACTCTGGTAGCTTCCAGGACAGGCACTGCACTGGATTCGTTCAGGGTAACCGTGTTGCTGGAAAAAGGAAAAGCCTATTTCTGGCGTGTTCGTCCAACCAATGAATGCGGCGCCCATGCCTGGTCGGATCCATACTTCTTCAGCACCTTCGCGGAAGATTGCCGCACGTTCGAATCGAACGACCTGCCTAAAAACCTGTCGGCCAACTCGACGCCCACCATTGAAACCAAAATCACCATCAATCAGGGCGGTACGATCAGCGACATCAACATCAAACAGATTGACGGTTACCACGAGTTTTTCAAAGACCTGGAAGCGCACCTGATCAGTCCATCGGGCACCGATCTGTTGCTTTGGAAAGACAAATGCGGCAACTTCAACGGCAACTTTAATTTCGGCCTCGACGATTCAGCTCCCGGTGCGTTTCAATGCCCACCCAATAACACAGGCACGGCTTACAGGCCGGTGAATCCGCTGACGGTGTTTAACAACCAAAACTCCACAGGCATCTGGACGTTCAGGGTGAAAGACAACGTAAGCGGATCGGGCGGCGCTTTGGAAGCATTCAAGATTGAATTATGCGCCAGTTTGGCAGTTACGCCGCCTTTTTTGGTGATCAACAATATTATGCCGCTTCCATCCGGTACGAGCCGGGTGATTACCCCCGATTTTCTGTTGGTGGAAGACACTGATAACACCCATGCGGAATTGAAATACACCGTGATGACTGTTCCGGAACGCGGCAGCATCTCGCGCGCAGGCGTAGGCGTGTTGCAGCCCGGAAGCCAGTTTACACAGGCCAACCTGGATGCCGGTGAAATTACTTTCCAGGATTTCGGCGTGAGCGGCCAACCCGACGGATTCTATTTCATGGTAACCGACGGCGAAGGTGGATTTTTTGGAACGCCAAAATTCATCGCTCAGCCGCTTGTTGGTACCCGTGAGCCGTCTAAACAGACCATTGAGTTCCTGTTGTTCCCCAACCCGGCTGGCAAAGAAACCCAACTGGCGTTCTCCGAACCGCTGGATTCCGATACCCGTATCGCGATGACTGATATGGCAGGACGCATACTGGGAGAATGGCTACTGGGATACGGAGGAAATAATTTACACCTCGATCTGACGGGCTTACCACAAGGGGTATATTTAATTGTCGTCAATAATGCCGAAGGACGCGGCATTAAAAAATTGGTTGTCCGGTAATCATAATTATCGATTCAAAGGCTTGCATACAGATGTAACTGTATGCAAGCCTCAATCATTTCCTGACCGGAGCACCTTACGGCCTTCCGAATCTTTTACAGTCAATTCATTATCCTTTTTTATCTTTGCCCACGATAACCATTTCTTCGCGAAAACGCGAACCTAATCCCTTAAGTTTATTGAGGAATGAAGATATCCTTGAATTGGCTTCGAGATTTTCTCGACATACATAAAACCCCATCTGAAATCGCCGACATACTGACATCTCTGGGACTTGAAGTGGAAGGATTTGAAACGGTAAAACCTTCGCCTGTAGATTTGGATAAAGTGCTGACAGCCACCGTGTTAACATGCGAACGAATACCAGATACCGACCATCTTTCGGCCACCACGGTTGATGCAGGCGATGGCGTCGTACGCTCTGTTGTGTGCGGTGCGCCCAATGTGGCTGCCGGTCAAAAAGTATGGCTAGCCGTGCCCGGCGCAAATGTATTTTCCAAAGACGGATCATTATTTACCATTGGCGAACGCAAGGTGCGCGGCATAGCTTCGCAAGGCATGATTTGTGCCGAAGATGAATTGGGCCTCGGTCACGATCACGCCGGTATAATTGTATTGCCAGCAGATACTTCCCTGGGTATATCAGCGGCTAACTATTACAACCTGGCATCCGATGTTGTGATCGAAATAGGCCTCACGCCCAATCGCGCGGACGCCACCTGCCATATCGGAGTTGCCGAAGATATACTTGCCTGGCTGCGCGTCCATGAAGATGAAAACACCCAACTCCGCGACCTGGATTTTTTACAGGCCGGATTGGAAAACCTGCCGGAAGGATTGCCGCAATTTCCGGTGGAAGTGGAAAACCACGAAGCCTGCCCCATGTATACCGGCGTAGTGATCGAGGGCATTAAAATCGGCGAAAGCCCGGAGTGGATGAAAAACCGCCTGCTGGCAGTCGGACAACGACCCATCAATAACGTGGTCGACATCACCAACTATGTGCGTATTGAACTGGGGCAACCGCTCCATGCTTTTGACCTCGACAAAGTAAAAGGCGGAAAGATTGTCGTCAAAACGATGCCTGCCGGAACCCAATTCGTCACCCTCGATGGCATAGAACGCAAATTATTTGCCGAAGACCTGATGATCTGCGACGGCCAGTCGACGCCCATGTGTATCGGTGGCGTTTTTGGAGGAGCTGAAAGCGGGGTGTCCGAAACAACCACCCGAATTTTTCTCGAGGCCGCTATATTCAACCCCAAATGGATACGCCGAACCATGATTCGCCATAACCTGCGCACCGATTCTGCCTGGGTATTTGAAAAAGGCGCCGACATGGATAATACGCTCGACGGACTCATTCGCGCTACCTTGCTCATTCAACAACTTGCCGGCGGCCGGATTACCTCTGAATTTACCAGCATCTGCCCGGTAGCGCCCTCCCCGGCTGTGATTCCGGCAACTTATGCCAGGATAAACCAGCTGATTGGTGAAAACCTCGGCCCAGAACGCATCCACCGCATCCTGAAGGCTTTGAATATACCGGTGGCCAACCAGACTGCCGAAGGATTCGATGCCTATATTCCAACCAACAAACCCGATGTGACACGGGAGGCCGACCTTATTGAAGAAATCCTGCGTGTACATGGGCTCGATAATGTGCCCATTCCAACTCAAATTCGGAGCAGCATGGAAGTGACCCAGTCGCCAACGCCGGAGTCGGTACGCAACCTGGTTTCGGAAATGCTGGTTGCCAACGGGTTTAACGAGTGCATGAGCCTGTCTTTAGGCAACTCGGCTCATTTTAGCGGTGAAAATGCCATATTCCCAATGGAAGGGCTGGTTTATATTCACAATTCGGCCAACCAGGGCCTCGATTGTATGCGACCGACCATGGTGCTGAGCGCACTGGATACCCTGTTGCACAATCAAAACCGCCAAAATGCGGACGTACGTCTTTTTGAATTCGGCAAAGTCTACAGCCGTCGTTCTGAGGATGGTAAATTGTTGGAAAACGCAAGGCTTACATTAACCATGAGCGGCGTACATGATGCTGAATCATGGCAGCCTTCCGCCAAAAAAGCCGTTGATTTCTATAGCATCAAGGCGTACGTACAAAACTTGCTCACCCGCCTTGGCGTGCTTGGATACCAGGAAACCGTGTTGCAGGAAAAACCGTTTCAATACGCGTTAAAATACCACCGTGGGCCACAGGAATTGGTGGTTTTCGGCGCTTTGGAACCAGGAGTCCTGAAAAGAATGGACATAAAAAACGCTGTTTTTTATGCCGACTTCAATTTTGAGAACCTGTTGAAAGCCATGGGCGCCAACAAGATCCAATTCCAGGAGTTGAATAAGTTTCCAACCGTGCGCCGCGATATGGCGCTGGTGTTGGATAAAACCGTTTCCTTTGGCGAAATCCGGCAATTGGCAACCAAAACTGCCAAAAAGATGTTAAAGGAAGTCAACCTTTTCGATGTGTTTGAAGACGAAGCTAAACTAGGCAACGGAAAAAAATCATATGCCGTGAGTTTTGTGTTCGAAGATCCCGAAAAAACATTGCAAGACAAAGAAATTGACGCGCTGATGTCTCAACTTACAGACGTTTTTGAGGGGAAACTCGGCGCAAATATTCGAAAATAGGCCCTGCTGTAAAATGGCCGGCGCCAACCTGTAAAAATCAAATGAATCAAACCCTGCAAACCACAACATATATTCACCATTAATTGAAATTCAACCGATTATGGAACCAACAAGTATCATCATAGGACTGGCAGCCGGGGCGGTAATCGCCTACGTAATTGCCAGTATGACTATAAAAAAAGGCGGGTCAAAAGCAGCTGAAGAAGCTACCCGCGAAGCTGAACTGATCATTCAGGAAGCGCGTTTGAGCGCCAAACGCACCGAAGACGAAGCATCGGTGAAGGCCGAAAAAATCGTTTCAAAAGCGGAGTCTGAAAATGAACGGATCAAACAACAAAAAATTCAGGAAGCCAAAGAACGGTACGCGCAAATGCGCCAGGAAATAGAAGCTGAAAAAATGAACCGGCAGCTTGAATTGAAAGACCTGGAAATGCAGATTGCGGCGCAGCAAAAAGATCTGAAAGTAGAAACAGATGCAATTAATACCCGATTCACCGAATTGGAAAGCAAAAAAGGAGAGTTGGATGTTCGTGAATCTGAGATCGAAACGCTGCGCGAAAACCTCGATAAACAGCTTAAAATCGTTCAGAAGAAAAAAGAAGAACTTGACGCTGCCAATGAAGAACGAATCAAAGCCCTCGAATCGATTGCAAAATTGAGCCAGCAGGACGCCAAAGATCAACTGCTTGAACAAGTGCGCGCCAAAAGTGAAAGCGAATCGCAGGCGATCGTTCGGGATGCCATCAGTCAAGCCAAGGTGAACGCCAACAAAGAGGCCAAAAAGATCGTCATCCAAACGATCCAACGGATGGCCGCCGAGTTTACCATTGAAAATACAGTATCGGTATTCAACCTGGAAACCGATGAAATGAAAGGTCAGATCATCGGTCGCGAAGGCCGAAATATCCGTGCCCTGGAAGCGGCAACAGGTGTGGAACTTATTGTCGACGATACCCCGGAGGCCATCGTTATTTCATCCTTCGATCCTGTTCGCCGCGAAGTGGCGCGCTTGTCGCTCCAGCGTTTGGTTGCTGATGGTCGTATCCACCCGCAACGTATTGAAGAGGTGGTGGCTAAAGTGCAGAAGCAACTTGAAGAACAAATCATGGAAATCGGTGAACGGACGGTTATTGAATTGGGCATTCACGGATTGAACCCGGCACTTGTGCGTATGGTTGGACGGATGCGTTTCCGTTCATCATACGGTCAGAACCTGCTCAAGCACAGCGTGGAAACGGCCGAACTTTGTGCGATCATGGCCGCCGAACTTGGAATGAATGCCAAACAGATCAAAATGGCAAAACGCGCCGGATTGCTGCACGATATTGGAAAAGTTGCAGAAGAAGAAACCGAACTTTCGCACGCACTCATTGGTATGAAAATGTGCGAACAATTCGGTGAACACCCGGTCATTATCAATGCTGTTGGCGCCCACCACGATGAAATCGAGATGAACAACATCATCTCTCCGATTATTCAGGCTTGCGACGCCATCTCAGGCGCACGCCCGGGCGCACGCCGCGAAATTCTGGAAAACTACCTCAAACGCATCGGTGAACTGGAAGAACTGGCAATGGGTTACGAAGGCGTCGCCAAAGCATTTGCCATGCAGGCAGGCCGCGAATTGCGCGTAATCGTTGAAGCCGACAAAGTGACCGACCAGTACGCCGACGATTTGTCGTTCATGATTTCGCAAAAAATTCAGGAAGAAATGCAGTATCCCGGGCAGATCAGGGTGACGGTCATTCGCGAAAAACGCGCTGTGGCTTACGCTCGATAACCCTGCTTACGGCCTCCAAATAGCGAATTGAGCGGCAAAAGAGAACCTCAAAGTAGGCAGCCACTTTGGAATATCTGTATCTGCATACACCTCCGGGTTTTCAGTCAGCACATAAGCCGGACGTGCCGTCAGGCGGAAAAAATCGCGACGAAATACGTTAAAACCAACGCCGAGTTCGTAAGAGCGGGTGCGTTCTTTGATCAGATCGAAGCGCGTAATCCCTACGCCTACCGGTTGTTGGAATTCCGCGCCCGAGAACTTGATTACATCGGGTTTGCTCAAATCAACTTTATCAAAAATGACGCCTGCGTGCAGATACACGCAGTCGCAACGATGGATTCGGATGTTTAGTTTCACCGGAATAATCCAGTGTTGCGGTGTAAAAACGCGGTTGTCGGCCAGGTAATACCGCACAATTGCGTTGTTTACCATACGCTCTACGATATTGCCGTTGTAGGTATAATAATCGTATGGCTGGTAGAATTTTTTCCCGAACCCGGCGCCGATGGTGAAACGGCCAACCGATATTTCAGCTTGCAGGGAAGGCGAAAAACGCGCTTTCATACCATCAGAAAACTGAGCTACATCAAACCCAGATTCAATCCCCGCCACCACGGCGCCAAACGAACGTTGAGCCGATACCAACGAACTTACAAAAAGAAAAAGGCCCAAAAAAGCTGTAATTGATTTCATGCCTGTACAGTGTTTGTGCGAAGATAGGTTTTTTCGCTCACCCGCTGCTTTCGACGTATAACAAACCTGGTTACTACAATTAATTGGGGGGTAAACTGCCAATAAAACCACCGGAAGGTCGTTTGGATTCAAACATACAGAAAACACCCTAAACATTGGTTCCATGCGTATACTTTCTCTTTGCCTGTTTGTATTAACCGTTCACTTGCTTTCTGCTCAAACTTCCAAGAGTGGAAATATCGTCGAATTGAAAGAGGCCATTCAAAAAAAACTGATTTCAGCCAGTATCACGGGCCTAGGTGGGCATCAGGGCGAAAGCATCAAAGTTGTTTGTAAAAACTTGTCGGGCCGATACTTACGCATCCGGATTCCTCAGGGGCAGCTGATGGCCCCTGCCGATTCGGCCGAACAAACGTTGGTGGTCGCTGAAGAATACCTCGTTTCGCTCACTACAAAAACGCCTGCCGAAGCCTTGCTTAAAACTTTTTGCACGGAAGCCGGCGACATGTCGCCCAGTTTAAATGCGGCTTTTGCCATCGGAGCGCTTGCGCCCGAAGCAGTGTGTAAATTGCTTCAATTTATCACAGAAAAAGGGAAAGTAGATGCGCCTCAGGCTCAAACGGCCATTTGGTGTCTAACCAGTAAAAATTATTCGGTTGCAGGCATCGGTGATGCGGAGCTTGCGCGTTTTACGGCTGATTTAAAGGGCGTTGCGATGCCAGGCTATAAAGTAACTTACAAACCGGTTGAAGAGGTGCCGGGAAGGCCCGCAGAACTCGGCAAAGCATTGCTGGTAGAGGGCAATTTTACCTTTTACCTTGAAAAAGACGAAATTGCCCGCATGGTTTTGCTGGATGGCGAACAAAAACTAATCAAACAGCTTTCAAAAGATGAAACCATGAAAGCCGGAGAACATCGCAGCGGTATGAAGCTGGAAGTTTACAACCTCGACCCTGGAAAATACATCGTACGACTTCAAACTAAAGCCGGTCGGGTGATCAAAGACTGGCCGGTGGAATTTTAGGATTGATTCGAATTTTCGATTATTCCGATTGATTCGATTGTTGCTTGTTGGCGAAGCCAACAAGCAACAATCGGCAGAAAAAAGGCCTTCAGACCGCAATCGAACAATCGAAAAATCGGAACAATCGAATCAATTCTAAAACTCCAGTTTCCAGCTGAAATTTGGGATCGGGCCAAGCTGATATTTATTCTCGACATTTTGTCTGTAAGGATCCCAATAATGGTAGGCCAAATTCTGTTGGCCCGTCACATTTTGGATATCCAAAGCAAAGGTGCTGTTTTTACGAGCGCCTAAACTTCGTTTCCAATACACCCGGATATCAAAACGAAAATAATCCGGGTAATCACGCGTGTATCCATTGGTTTCGTTGAAAACCGTCCAACGGTAGGCAACCGAAGCACCGAGATCGACATCCGCTTCGCGCGGTCCGCCTCCCCAAACGGCACGTGCGCCAACGCCGAGGGTACGAGTGGTAGTTGGCGATTTTTCACGAATCCATTCCTTGCCGAAAGTCAGGTTACTCAGGTGGCCGATGTCCCATTTGCTATCAAACCATCGGCCGGATTCCACGCGGTATTTGGAGTCGAAAATCGTAGCATTGGCTGCCATAAACCACCCCTCATTTAAAAAGCGTTCGGCACTGAATTCGATGCCCTGGTTGCGCGCCTCGGTGTCGAAATGAAGTGGAAAATCCAGAATAATATCGGGGTTGTTGTAAGTGGTATAGGGAAGAGCGCCATTTGTTTGAACATTCGTTGGAATATGGCTGATGTTTTGCAGATATGCTTCCACACTGAACTTCCAGGCATTATTGGGTGTGAATACATACCGGACACCTGCTTGTTGGGATTCCATGTATTTTGCTATAAAATCCGGAATAAAAGGTGCATACCTGGAACGGATGAATTGCGCCCATGCCGGCGCATCCTGGTAATAAAGTCCTCCTGCGAGTACCAATTTATGCCGTTTTGTAAGCTTGTAGGCAATGGAAAGGTTTCCTCCTGCTTTCAATTTTTCATAAGCTTCATTGTAATGGCCCTGGATACCGACTTGAGTGCTCCACTT
Organism: Saprospiraceae bacterium; assembly: GCA_016787465.1. Classification (GTDB taxonomy): domain Bacteria; phylum Bacteroidota; class Bacteroidia; order Chitinophagales; family Saprospiraceae; genus M3007. The sequence goes on from JAEUUR010000117.1 coordinate 9,055, forward strand.
TCCGTTGCGGCTGTTCATATCCCAGCGCAAATACGGTAGAAAATTGGCATAGGAAACTGCATTGTTGTAAGGATAATAAAACGCCCATTGACCGGGATCAAGTGAAATGATGCGGAATACATCGCCGCGAAAATAGATGTGGTTGGCTTGCATCCCTGCTACGAATTGCGATTGCCCTAACAACCTTTTGAACTCCAGCACCCCGGCAGCTCGTTTTTCTCGCCGCCGATCATAGTCGGCAAACGTATCGACCAAGGCAGGGTTATCTTTTATCCAGTTGTTCCATTGTCCGGAAACCGCAACAGCAAATTTCAAAAAGGCTTTATCGCCGAGTTTCCAGCGACCTGATGCGCCTGCGATTCCGGTTTTGGATTCGAAGTCGATGTCATAAAATTCCTTAGCGTACTTGATTTCTGCCGGATCGCTCTTATGGGTGAAATAGTTTGTGCTTAGGCCCCCCAAAGCAAACACAGCGTATTGTCCACCTTTTTTGCCGGTTGAATGCAGGTGAAATGACAGGTCCTGGAAATTGATCTGCTCGTCGCCGAAGGAAACGCCCAGCTCGCCGAGCAACCCGACGGTAGAATAGCGGTAGTTGGCTACGTAAGAGGTTTTTTGATTTTTGCCGATGGGGCCTTCGGCGGCTACATCGAGGCCGATCAACCCGGCCTGGGCCGTGAATTCATGGGTACGTTTGTTGCCTGCGCGCAGGTGCATATCCATCACGCCAGCGATGGCATCGCCTGTTCCGGCGGAAAAGGCGCCGGTGAGCAAAGAGGAGTTGTCGAGCATTTGAGCTGAAAACATGAGTACGCCGCCGCCTGCAGCCGCAGGAGCGTCGTTGAACGTTCCGGCATTAGGCAGGTGGTTAGGGTTTACAACATCCAATCCTTCGAGGCGCCAGCGTACATGGGCCGGGCTGTTGCCACGGATACTCATGTGGTTGGTGCCGTCGTCGATTTGAGCAACACCAGGGTATGCGGCAGCCAGGCGTCCCGGATCAAAGTACATGGCAGGAAAACGCAAGGTCTGATCGCGGGTTAAAGGAATTTCACCAAGCGGTTGTACCGGCCGTCTTCCGGGTACGGACGCCGCAATGGTCACTTCCGGCAAACTTGTGGTAGCCCTGCGCAACGCAATTTCAAGTACCTGTTCCTTGCCGGCTGCGATGAGAATTTCCGGATAAAAAACAGGTTCAAACCCCTGCAAAATGACTTCGCAATGGTAGTATCCCGGCCTCAGGTTTTCAAACAGGAATTCTCCGGAGGGGTTGGTCGCCAAAGAAACAGGCGAACTGCTTGTTTTTCCGGCAAACAGGGTAATGGTGGCCCCGGTAAGCGGCTCGTAACT
>JAEUUR010000184.1 GCA_016787465.1 Saprospiraceae bacterium
TCCAAAGCTTGTTGTTCGTCTTCCGACAACGGTTTTTCCAGGTTGTTTTTGATATGCAGTTCATGAAAATTGGGTTTGCCTGCAATGCGATACCAATGTATACTGATGAACGGGTTTTTCTTCGACATTTTGCTAGTGGCATTGTGCAGGAGTTCGTACAGGATGATGAACAAAGCAGTTTCTATAACATTGATTTTAACATGCGCCTGCACCTGGTTGGTTACTTTTAGGTCTTTGAATTGCTTGATAATTGAGTTGAGCAATAGATACAAATCGACTGCCCGTGGTTCGGGTAAACCGCGATCTTTCAATTGTTGCAGATCGGCGCCGTGGAAATACCGGACAAGGGCCATGTTCATCATCCGGAGATCGTACATCCTTTTCACAGAATCGCGCGCATCGCTCAGAGAAGCCCTGATTGTTTCCAATTTGTCTTCATTGATTGGTAAATCTTTTTGGATCGAAGTTTTGGTTCTGGACGCCCATTTCAAAAACTCATCCAGTTCTTCCCGTACCCGATCCAGCATTTTCCTAGTCGAGTGATCTTCATCCTGAAAGAACTGCTCGGAATTATATTGGTGGATTTTGGTGCTTCTTTTCAAAATAAGGAATGACAAAAGATCGCCTATTTGATTTAAATCGTCTTTTTGGAGCGGAATTACTGTTTTTAACACCAAGGCGATCCGGTAGTGGTTTTCATGTCCGTAATGGGGGTTTACATAATAGGTGTAATAATTACCTGCACCGTAATTTTCAGCATCCAGACGGTGCATCAGCAAGGTTTTTTTAATGCCGGCTTCGAGTTGTTGAACAATTGGGTCGTCTTTTTTTCTGTTTTCCGGCTTGTCATAAAGCAATACTTCAAATTCCTTGTCGAATGAGGATCCATATTTTTCAAACAGGTTTTCCAGCAAAATTGCCCGGCGATCGATGCTGGCTGATGGCTGCAGGGCATCTGAAAATGATTGTACATCCTCCTGGCTTATTTTGATTTTCGACAAATCAAAAGTCCTGAAAAATTCAAGGTGCTCCTTGTTTACTTGCTCGCGCCAGCCGCGGAAATAAATTAGCACTCCGGCCAGTTCCGTATGGTCAGTCATCCATCCGGCCAGGCTGGCAGCCGATTTATGTCGGATCAATTGATGCACACTAACATGGTGATTGACTGGACTAAAGTTTTCGTCGGTGTTAGCGCCAATACTGTATCGAAGGCATGTTTGCTTATCGTATTGATCATTTTTTTCTCCAAATCCTGCAAATTCGAGTACTTTTCTTTCCTCTTCGGCAAAAAAGATAGTGGAAAGCACAAAGTGGCCATTGAGTTGTTTTGAATCTTTGAAATGTTCGAACAAGCATTTATTGGCAATTTTCAGAAAGGGCAACTCGTCGCGACTCGTCCAAATTTTTTCGCTGATTTCTTTGATCAATTTTTTTCGAATGGCGTCGCCTGAAATATCCAATAATTTTTTACTGGAATACCTGAATTTATTCATGTAGGCTGCATGAAAAGGATTGGCTTCAAAGTTATCGTTTAACAGAATGGATGCAGCCATACTTGCTACTACCGACGCAAGCCAAAAAGCCATCAGTACCCCCGGATACTTCCCAATCCAGCCTACGGCGGCTATGGTTTGATCGCCATGGATCTCGTTTGTCATGTAATAATAATTCAACCAAACCACGACTACCGTAGCCAGCCGATATAGGTTGGGCATGATGATAGCCATGAAAGGTCTTTCCTGAATACTGAATTGTTCGGCGATTTGGATAACGGCAATCATCCAGTGTCCACAAACCAGGCCCATTGTGAAATAAACAAAGCTTGTGAAGAAGAAATTGCCGGGCTGTTTATCGGCCCCATTGTCGATGAAAGAGTATTGAGCAAAAGACACCAGGCCAACAACAAACACTTGCATTAAAATAAATCCAAACAGCACTTTTCTGCGATGATGCAAAAATTTACTCAACACGCCGGCGAACAAAGTGCCTATCAGAAATCCAAAATAACGGAACCCGTGTGCACAATCGTTGTACCAATACCCTGAAATACGTGGCAACCAGGAAACCATATCTGAAAAAAACTGAACGCTCACACCCATTAGAAAACAGGCACCCAGTAATTTTAGTGTCTCGCCGTCAATCAACATTTGCTTGATGTTGGAATATGGTTGTGAGATGCCATCGTATTTTCTCAGATCGGAGAGTTTCGGCGGTTCTATAATCAACAAAATGACGCTGGCGCCAACACCCAATATCAACAAAATCCATCCATAATTTGCCGGAAGAATTTCTTCAAATAAATCTGCAAGAACAGGCCCTGAAAACCCGATGATGCCTACTAACGTTGCTGCCCAGGTTCGCGTTGAACGAGGCAGGTCTTCCACAATCACCGTAACGGCTAAGCCCAATCCTGCAGCAAAACCAAAACCGAACACTGCCCGGCCCAAACCCACTATCTGACATTTCCAGAACGGATCAATTGCAATGTCCGATTTCAATAAGAATATAGCAGCTGTTGTAAATAAAACACCGATAAAATGGAACCAAAGAGACCTTTTAAGCAGAGGGCCAATTTTCTGAGGGGATCGCCAAATCCACCCACTGAAAAATATCATTCCTAAAAATAAACCACCATGCAGATAAAAGAACCAGATGTCTTTGTGGTGGTAATTAATGATTAATGCCCCTGCATTTGTTAATGCTTCAGGTTGAGTTCCCGGCGTTGGCACGCTTAGTAAAATATTGGGAACCTGGTAGTTGTACAGTTCGATGCAATAAAAAAGACCCAGATACCAAACACTACGTGCATTGTCCTTTTTAATATGACATTTGATTTCCTGGCAGCCTTCTTTTAGAAACTGAGGCCATTTAAGAATGGTTTTTAGAACCTTCAACAAAATCCTAAGTACCGTCAAAAGAAGACTGAACATAGCGTTGTGAATTTGCCGAAAATTAATGTACTATTGGAAAAGCGCGAATAAACAACTCGGTTATTGTTGGTTATTGTTCTTCTCCTTTGCCTTGACCGGCATCTCCAAAGATATAGGAAAGGTTTCATATATGGGCGCTTCAAAATTCAATTCGCCGCGCTGAAGTGGACGAACAACCCCATCTTTGCACTCCAGCAACAACGCATCATGTACCAGCATTCCATCCTGTCGTCGTTCAAAGCCCGTTTTTCCGGCTCGCCCGAACTCCTCGTGCGCGCGCCCGGGCGCATCAACCTGGTCGGCGAGCACACCGATTACAACCAGGGCTTCGTGCTGCCTGCCGCCATCGATAAAGCCATCTGGATTGCCGC
>JAEUUR010000196.1 GCA_016787465.1 Saprospiraceae bacterium
AGGATCCGACATCAGTTGTTCATTTGGGAAAAAAGGTTTCAGGGTATTGCGCAACATTTTCCGGCGCTGGTTGAACGCGGTTTTAACAATTTTACGGAATAAAGCTTCATCGCAACCTAATTCAAACCCATCTTTTCGAGTTAGGCGAATCACCGCAGAAAGCACCTTCGGAGGCGGGTTGAAAGAGCCGCGTTCCACGGTGAACAGGTATTCGGTTTTGTAAAACGCCTGGCTCAGCACACTGGTGATGCCGTACACTTTTGAGCCTGGTTTCGATACCACACGGTCGGCTACTTCTTTTTGAAACATACCCACCATTTCCGGGATCTGTTGCCGCCAGTCTAGTACCTTAAAAAGAATTTGGGTGGAAATGTTGTAGGGGAAGTTGCCAATCAGGCAAAAAGGCGCCGCGCCCAGGTGTTCCTGAAAATTCACATCCAGAAAATCCTTGAAGATCAAATGATCCGGCGGCCATTGAGGAAAGTTTTTTTGCAGGTACTCCACCATGTCGCGGTCGGCTTCTACGGCGTATGTCTGATATTCGGGATGCGCCAGCAAATGTTTGGTCAGCATGCCCATACCTGGGCCGACTTCCAGTACAAGTTTGGTAACGCCGGCTTGCAACAAACTTTCCGCAATGCGCGATGCGATGGCGTCGTGTTTCAAAAAGTGTTGGCCGTATGATTTTTTTGCTGGTAGCACGTGCTTTAGCTCGTCAGTTAGGCGGGCTTCAGCCCGATGTTAATTTGGTGTTTATGGTTTCTATTGCCGTTCAAGTCTTAAAAACCACAAGGTATAAAACAAAAACCATGCAACCCCAATGGCATTTTCGATCGTACATTCGAATAAGAAGGTGATAAAAGCCATGAGTTGGAAGGTCAGGAATAAATACCTGGAGCCTTTGCGTCTTGTAAATAAAGCGGCAAAAATGCCGAACAGGCTGCAAACCAACCCGAATAAACCCGTGCTTGCCATGATGTGCAGCCACTGGTTGTGTGGAAGTTTGGGCGATTTGGCATAATCAGGATGTTCCGCTACTGTGATACGTTTTACTTCATTGAGTAAATCGCCGGCGCCGCAGCCTAATGCCGGGTTTTCGCGCCAAATTTTCCAACCCACTTCCAGGGAGGTCAGGCGTTCCGAATCAGAATAGGCTTCACCCTCTTTCGCCTTGTAGCGTTCCCAATCGTATTTCATGTACGCCAGTCGTGTTCGCAGACTGGGTATATTTTCAACGGCCGTCCACAAAACGACCACCAGCGAAGCCAGGGTGAGTAAACCGACGGTCCATTTTTTGGTTTGCCACACATATCGAACAACAGTAAACACCAGCGCAGCATACAACACCACCAACCCGCTGCGAACCGACAGGATATGGATGAATATAAATAGAAACCCCGTGGCTGCAGCCAGGGCGTTGCGCTCCCAGGCGTAGCGGACAAAAAACCGTTGTCGCCAGAGCCAAATACCGGAGATGATGGCGGTAGCTACGACCAAGCTGAACCGCACATGTTGCCGGGGCACCGGCACCGGTTGTCCTTTTCCCAGGCCGGTAAGAATGGCGTCGAAATGCAGCAAAAAGTTGATACCTACGCCGATGCAAAGCAGCACCATCCACCAAACCAGCAGGTACAACACTTCGCGGTATGCCCGCTGATCGAGGCGGGGGAGGTTGGCAAATGCCCAGGGCAGCACCAGAAAAGGTAGTCGCACCCGGGTGACGCGCAGCCAGTAGGCCAGGTCGTCGCTCCAAAAAGCACTCACTGCCGGCACGAGCAGCAACAAAGTCATCAATGCCAGCGCCGGTTGTTGAAACAGGTGCTGGAAAGAGCGCACGAGGGCTTTCAACCAGGTGGAGGCCGATTTTAAGGTGGAGACTTCGCCATTTTTCAACAGCTGCTCGGCGGTATGCCATCCTGCGGCGGCAACCAAACCCCACATGCTGACTGAAAGCAAAAAAGGTGAAAGCACCATACTGCCGACCAACAGCCAGGCGCTTCCATACATGAGGCGCTGCGGGGTGCGGAACGGGTATAGCCAATCGATCATGGGTGCAGGTGGTTTGAAGGGGCAAAGGTAACCTGCTAAAAATGAGTTAGGCTTTTTTATCAATCAAAATCAAGCATTCACTCCCCCACATTATACCGCACCTCCTTCAACCGAAACCGCCCGTACGCAAATTCTCCTTCCGGGTAATGCCACACCCCCTCGCCGTATTTGCACAAATTCAACCCTTGTATTGTCGTGTACTCATACACCGGCGTGGAAAACCTCAATTGAGTGTTATGAGTAACATCCATCCGGTCGTCGGAGATAAAATTAACCAACTGCCCCTTGTCATTAAAAAACAACGCTGCCTGGATGGTGATCCCGTTCACTGTATAAAATGCGCGGGCCGATGCTTCGTCAATTGCCTCCCACCGAACATTCGGGTAGGTCAACGCCGCCGGAGCGAACAAGCAAAGGTCGTTGAACAGCGTTACCGTCTCGGTTTTGTCCAAGGGGCCGCCTTTTAAATCAACCGCCGGAATCATGCCGAAGGGCTTTATTTCCATGGATGCTGCTCCGTTTTTGTATGCGTGATAACCCGGAACGTCGATGCCGAACATGTGGCCCTTCATAAAAAACAAACGGGTCGGCTGATCAAAAAAATCATACTGTCTGCTGTGAAACGGGAACCAATCCTTCCCTTTTTGCCGCATTTCGCCCTCAAATTCAAGGTAAAAATTGTGCACCCGGGGTTTACCGACCACCCCGGCGTACCGCAGGTGTTTTTGGACCGGCGCGGGCAGAGGCGCCAGGTCTTGCTCCGTCAGGTTATCGGCTGAAATCCCGGCTGTTCGCGCCAGGTTGGCGCGGCTGTCGGCAAAAAACCGTTGTTCGAAACGGCGGTTTCCCCATGCCAGCAAGGCCGCAACGACGAGGATCAGATTGGCAATCGTGCCGAATTTAGCGTCCTGCCAACTTGAAAATATAATTCCTTGAGAAATCACCGCCGCCGCGATACCAAGCAACCACCAGTCCTTTCGAGCCAAAAACAACACGGCAGCGGCAATCAAAAGCAGGGCTGCCGCCAACCAAACCGTTCCGGCTGTTTTGGAAATATCTTTGGTCAGCTGCGGAAACTGACCATAACCAAAGGCTTTGGCAAAGCCCATCAGGTGAATCAACCCGTGCAGGATGACGATGAAAGCAAATGCGTATCTCATGATTTTGTTTTTAGTGATTATCCGGAAAAGAATGTCGAACCGCAGAATGTTGAACCGCAGAATGTCGAATTTCAAAGGGTAGGGGGCCCATAAATTGGTGTTGATCAAACACTTGGATTGCCTTCATACTACTTCATTATTCGATATTCTGCGGTTCTGCGGTTCGACATTCTGCGGTTCGACATTCTTTCCCAGACAGCCTATTTCAATTTTTCACCAAGTAATACCGCAT
>JAEUUR010000229.1 GCA_016787465.1 Saprospiraceae bacterium
TATTGGTATGGCGGCCGGAACAAAAAAACTGGTGGAAACCAGATGAAAGGAACGATTTCATAAGCTCCTCCGTGAGTGATTTGCTGGCGGATGTGGAGCGCAAAACGATCTGGATCGCCACCCAGGATTACGGCTTGTTTCGATTCGATGAGCCGTCCGGAAAATTTACCCTGTATCGACATGAAGAAGCAGATCCTGAACACAGTTTGGGAGCCTATATGGTTAACTCGCTTTGCAAGGACGGCATGGGCCATATTTGGGCGGCCACCGATCCCGGCGGGATATCCAGGTTTGATTATCAATCATTTGTGACTTTAAATAGCGAAGACGGATTGCCATCTAATCAGGTGATTTCATTAATCACAGATAAGGCGGGTAATGTTTGGGCGGGCACACTGAAAGGTTTGGCATGGATAGATTCAAGGAAGTTGCAGGTGCGTTCTTTTGGCTTGGAGGATGGTATGACGTCTGATTATTTGGATTTGCCTATGTCGGTGACCTCCCACGGTGATATATTGGCGGGAACGGTGTATGGATACCAAGCATTCTATCCCGACCGGTTATTACAGGAGCGGCATCCTCCCACCATCCTGTTGACCTCCTTCAAGGTATTTGATGAAAATTATACGGATTCATTGAATATCAATTATTTAAAATCAATACACTTGAGTTGGAAACAGAATTTTTTCAGCTTTGAGTTTTCATCTTCCGATTTTTTCCAGGCTCAAAAAAATGAATACGCTTATCGACTTTCGGGTTTTGATCCGGATTGGATTATTTTAAAAGACAGGTATTCAGGGAGTTATACCAACGTGCCTCCTGGAGATTATGTACTTGAATTAAAAACCGGTAGAGAAGGTCGATGGTACCCTTCCAAAGTGTTGCTGGAAATCCACATCGGCTCCCCTTTTTGGGCAACATGGTGGTTTCGTATGATGGCAGTCTGCATGTTATGCGGTGCTGTTTGGGCTGCGTATCGCCGGCGGATTGGCCAAATCCGAAAAGAAGAATCGCTCAAAGCAGCGTTTAATCAACGGATTGCCCGAACCGAAATGACCGCCTTGCGTGCCCAAATGAACCCGCATTTCGTGTTTAATTGTTTGAGTTCTATCAACCGTTTTATTTTGGTGAACCAACCGGACATCGCGTCTGACTACCTCACTAAATTCAGTCGCTTGATTCGCCTGATTCTCGACAACAGCCGCTCAGAAACCGTTCCCCTCAACAAAGAATTGGAAGCCTTACAACTTTATGTGGAAATGGAACAAATGCGTTTTTCAAACCGCTTTAAATTCCAGCTTTTTGTACCTGGAGAAGTTCAAGCTGAGCATATTGAAGTGCCGCCCTTGCTCATACAACCTTATGTTGAAAACGCGATCTGGCACGGCCTGATGCACAAGAAAGAGTCCGGACTTTTGAAAGTAGATTTGTATTTCGAACAGAAAAGACTGTGTGTCATCATTGAAGACAATGGAGTAGGGCGCGCACGGGCGATGGAATTAAAAAGCCGGTCGGCAACCGTGCATAAATCTCAAGGCATGCAAGTTACAGCCGAGCGCCTGGAGGTAATCAACCAACTTTACGGCGCCAAGGCGGAAGTATTTACAGAAGATTTGAACAATCAAAACGGCGAAGCCGCCGGTACGCGAGTGACTTTAAAAATCAGTATATGATCGCATACATACTTGATGATGAACCAAATTGTACGGATGTATTGCAGGTGCTGCTTGCCAAATATTGTCCGGAAGTAAAGGTGCGTGGCGTTTTTAACGACCCGGAACTCGCCCTGGATGCCATCCGACGCGAGCGCCCACAATTGTTTTTTGTGGATATAGAGATGCCGATTTTGAATGGTTTTGACTTGTTGAAACGTTGTGAGCCGCTTGATTTTAAAGTGGTGTTTACGACTGCCTACGATCAATATGCCGTGCGGGCGATCAAATTTAATGCACTTGATTATCTCCTGAAGCCGGTTGATAAAGACGAACTCATTGCCGCGGTGCATAAATCTCAAAAAAGTGTAGCGCCGGAATCTGCACAATTGGAATCTGCTCAATATTTGCGCAATAACCCCAAGCCTGATCGGATTGCCTTACCGGTGGGAAATGAACTGCTTTTAGTCGACGTGTCGGATATGGAATACCTTGAATCAGATGGCGCTTATGTTTCCGTGTATATGCTGGGACAAACCAAACCGGTCGTCTTGTCCAAATCATTGCGCGAGTTTGAAGACTTGCTGAACAATCCCGGGTTTTTCAGGGTACACAATTCCTACCTGGTCAATTTAAACCAAATTCGAAAAATTATCCGGGGAGAAGGGGGCGAAATCGTCATGGCAAACGGTAAATCCATCCCCGTAGCCAGAACCAAAAAAGCAGAATTGATGGAATTGATCGCGAAGGTTTAATGATTTTGAGTTGGGCGAAGGGGCATTTTATAACATAGCGCTAAGGTCGGCTTTTAGTTTTTCTACCGTCGTTTCTACGAGCTTGAATTGGACCTTTTGCTCCTCCGCAATCGTAATTTTTTGAATAGCCCAATACGGTTTTCCGTCTACATAGGCTGTTGCTAAAATGGTTGCAGGAGATCCAACCGGTAAGGATTGAGGCTCATTGTCATCGTGTGAAAACGAATAGGTGCCGTCTTTTTTCTGGTAGCCGGGCAGGTACATCGACTCCGTAATCAAGGTCACGTACACCAACTTGAAATCCTGGTTGTTTTCAATGGACGTTATGAGTTTGACTTCCTGGGTGGCAGGGTTGTCGAACAAGCGGTCAATATTGGCCCAGCCCAGCAATTTCAATTCGAAAATATAATGCGTGTTCGGGTCTTCCCGAAACGAGTTGTAGCCAACCGTCGACTCTTCCACACTTGTATGGCTAATGGTATCGCTTACGATCAGGTGTACCATTTTCCCTTCTAGCTCAATGATGGTATCTTTCTCAAGTTTGAGGCCGTCACCTGCCCAAGCAAACTCACTGACAGCGTTATTTACTGCTTCTGGGAATAAATCAGGATGGTTGTACCCTTCTACCCAGTATCTTATATTGGTCGTTTGAATGGTAGATTCTACGCGCCGAACCATCGGTTCAGGCTCGGGGGCATTAATCGGTTCAGGTGACACCCATTCGACACCGGTGGAATCAGTTTTGCCTTTGAACAAGGACATGCCCTGAAGTTTGGCATCGGTGGGAACAGCTACACTGATCGATTTATTGGCCGCAATCGTTAGTGTGGCATTGCCAGACCTTGCATTCACGTAAATCATACCGCCTGTTTCAAGCGCTTTGCCTTGATACGTGGTGGTCATGTTGCCCAGCACCCGGTCGATCGGGGTAAAAACTTCTTTCAGCTCAAGGGTCACTTCGCCTTGGACAGCCTTGCCTGTACTGTCTACAAATGTATTGGGAGAAATCCGTAAAACGGCGCCTTCCCGGCCGGTATATGTTCCCCCTTTTGCATTGTCCAGGGTGAACGTCTGAACGTCCAATTGAGCGGGCGAATACAATTGGGTGAATACATCGGTGGTGTTGCCTTTTTCTTTCTCCTGCTTGCAGGATATAAGCGCGATAAACAGGATACAAAAGAACAGGTTGATTTTTTTCATTGATGTAGCTGGTAGTTGTGTTGGTAAGATGCGGTAAAGCGTCAATTCGACGTATACATACCCCAAAATTACTTGATCTGCAATACAACTACCAACTCCGCCCAGTCGACTTACTGTTTAATCCATTTCAATGAAGTTGTTCCCCTGTTGAATCCTACGGAAACGATGTACACCCCTGCGGGCATGGTTTCTAGTTCAGGAAAAACGAGCAGGTTGTCGCCCGAAAAAAGTGGTTTTTCAGCGGAATAAACCTGACCGGTCATACCCGAAACCTGCAACATGGCCAGTTGTGCGACGGGCGAGTGAACGGAAAGGGTAGGGGCGCCGGCGCTTGGATTGGGAAACAGGTTCATCTGGAATGCCTTGTTTTCCACTTGATTGGTTGAACTGGCTACCGTCGATAGTTCAATTAATACCCGTCCGATCGATTTTTTGTAGATACGCAATTGCTCCACGACCACCAGGTTGTCGGCCTGTACCTGCGTTACTCCGGATTGCAACACCTGATTGGTTCCCGTTTCCCGGACGAGCCAATACACGGTTTCTCCGGTATTGGGTTTAAACATCCGGGGCTTGCGGACGGCCAGGTCCGACGTTAAAAAGTCATTGGGGCAATTGTCGTTATCGAAAATCGCGTTCGATTCAAGCCAGGCGGTTGCCGACCAATAGTCAGGCTGGTCAACGATGTCGTTCCAATCCCAGCGGTGGTAACCTCCCCAGGTGCCCCAATCGTCGCCGACGCCGGCTGCGCCGGTGCCGGGCGTTCCATCGCCGGGGTCGTTATTTTTGGTGTCGAGCCGGTGGTTAAAGAATGCCGGATAGGATACATCCGACCTGAAAAACTGCTCCTCGTAGGCGATGTCATCCACAATCGTTTGTTGAGTATACGCATTTCCATTGATCCAGTGGTCGTTGTAATCCGGGCCGGTATCCGGGCCGTGGCTGCGTTCGCTCCAGTTCAATTGAGCGCCAATCCCCAGCGAATCAGCGGCGCGGTATTGGTTTACTACGTAAGCATCCCATTCATTACTGCCTCCGGTGTCGTTTTTACCATGAAAGGAACGCATCAGTGGTAAATCGCGTTCCGATGAAAGACGCGTTTCGAGGTTCATCATATGGGTATAATGAATAGTTTCTCCGTCATAACCTTTCAAATTGGTAGGGAAATCAAGTTCAGTTGGCCCAAAGGCCACATCAATCAGAGCGGGAGGATCCAGGTCTTCAAAACCATTGTTCAAAAAGGTTGCGGAGGCATAATGCGATGGATAGACTTTGGCTATCGTAGTTGTTCCTCTTGAGCCCATGCTGTGCCCGTTGATGTTAATACGGGTGGTATCAATATTAAAATTCCGCGTAAGCCATTCGTCGATCCAGCGGTATCGCCGTTGGGTGTAATTGACAATCGTGTCTGGCTCGGTGGGTGGCTCGCCCGTAAATGGGTCGTAGTTTTTGCGCCAGCCAAAGTGTCTGGAATTGCCTTCAAAACCATTGAAAAAAGTGAGCAGGTAACCGAACATATCGTCGTTGTGTGCCAGCAAGATACCCTTTTGCGGATTCAGCCGAATATCCTGCCGGCTCCCGGCGAGCGACTGCCTTGCCGT
>JAEUUR010000274.1 GCA_016787465.1 Saprospiraceae bacterium
CCAATATTCCTTACTGCTGCCTCCCGTAGGAGTTGGGTCCGTGTCTCAGTACCCATGTGGGGGGTCATGCTCTCACACCCCCTACTGATCGTCGCCTTGGTGGGCCGTTACCCCGCCAACTAGCTAATCAGACGCACACCGATCTTAGAGTGTATTCTTTAGTTGCTAAATGATGCCATTCAACAACACCATGCGGTTTTACCACCAGTTTCCCAATGCTATCCCCCGCTCTAAGGTACGTTGTGTACGCGTTACGCACCCGTCCGCCGGTGCTCTTGCGAGCCCCTTGACTTGCATGTATTAGGCCTGCCGCTAGCGTTCATCCTGAGCCAGGATCAAACTCTCCATCGTGTCTCTTTAGTAGTCTTTTTCAACTACCGCTTTCTTTACTCAGGGTCCGTTTCTCTGCAATTCCTATTATTACCTCTCTCGCTTCCTTCCTGTCAATGAACTCTTGTTTTTGGCGTTTTCCCCAAAAGGGAGCGCAAAGATAGTACGACTGTTTCTTATCGACCAAATCTTTTTTGAAATTTTTTATTCAAATATTCCAGGGGTGATTTTTGTGCATGGGTAATTGGAAATTTTTTAAATTTTTATCTTGTTTTTTGCTTCAAATTCCTTTAATTTTGAAATAACGATTTCCATTTGCCAAATAATAAAAAATAACATGCTTCAATTTATTCATCCACCCACGATTCCGGAGTTGTTGGAGAGCTTTATTCATTTATGGTATCCTGAACTTTGTGTGGCTTGCCAACATGATATGCCGGCTCAATCGTCCTGTTTCTGCCTGCCGTGCAGCCTGAAACTCATGCCTTTCTCTTTTCATGAGCCTTCAAACAACTCGTTCACCGCGCGTCTATGGGGAAGGGTGCCCATGTTGTGGGGCCTGGCAGCATACCATTTCAACCGACGAAGCCCAATCCAAAAGGCGTTACACCAACTTAAATACCACAATAGCCCGGACATCGGCATGAAACTCGGCCGCCAAATGGGCGCACGACTTTTAGCGGAAAAAGAACTAATCCTTCCAGATGTGCTCATTCCCGTTCCGCTGCACCCCAGAAAAGAACGCCTGCGTGGCTACAACCAAAGTGCGGAATTTGCAACAGGGTTGGCAGAAGTGCTGGATATTCCGGTAATAAAAAATGTATTGATCAGGAACAAGTACACGCAAACTCAAACCAAGAAAAAAAGAATGGAACGGTTTCAAAACGTAGGCGATGTGTTTGCATTGAACAAAACACATTTAATCGAAGGAAAACACCTTTTACTGGTTGATGATGTGCTTACCACAGGCGCTACATTGGAACTTTGCGGAAATACCTTGCTCCGTGTTGACGGCGTAACGCTCAGCATGGCAACCATTGCTATTGCCGATTTATGAAACGAATTTACCCGAAACGGATCTCGGATAAACGGCAGTTGTCGGCGTTGTTGTCGCAATATTTGACTGCCCTGGAAGCGGCTTCACTATGCGCCGGAATGAAAGGGCTGGCCTATGAAACAAAAATCCCGGAACAGGTGTTCCAGGCGCTCCTGACCTATCAGGAGGATGAGGAAATGTATTCAGAAGTGGAAGCTGCCGATTTTCACATTGTTTTTGCCAATGTGATGATCAGGTTTCCCACCGTGAAAATATGGTTGACAAGAGATGGATTTTATTTCATTGAAATTTAACGGTGTTCAAAAACTTCAACCTTGCCTAAGCCCATCCCCACGGCGATCATGTGGTTGCACATTGAAGTATCGGCATCTTCTACGGGGCCATCGTAGCGCTCGCAAGCACAGCCCCAATATTCATCAAATCCGCATTTTGAACACAATGCTCCCCAACAGGCCTGATATATTGTACCCGCTTTCCAAATGCCCTTGGAAATTTCTACCAGTTGAATCATCACCGTAAAGCCGGTGTCGGGTTGGTCCTTTTGCGCTCCTTTAAAAAATAGGTATGGTTTGCCATGTATGTCTTGTACCCGAACATCCTGCACATTTGAAAGTTCTGGAGTTATCATCCTTGCGGACTGAATTAATATCGGTTCGGATATTCTGAATTTCCAAAGGCCTTGCGGGGTATTGGCGGCGAGTGTGTCGCGCTCCGGGTCGAAGGTGATTTGAGCTTGCCCATCGAAGCTGCACCAAATGAGAAGTATGATATAAATGGTTCGCATGGCGATAAAACGGGTTGATGGGTCAAAAACTAATCAAACAGGGTAACCGTTACTTTTTTCATGGCACCTGAAAAGGTATAGTTTTGAGTACAACTTCCACTTCCGCGCGTACATGCGCACGCGGGTGTGAGCGTACATTCATTACAGTTGCCGCTGCTTTTGCACGAAATCACCAATTGATCTGCATGAAATTTACCCGGTAATACTTCGGTGAGTAAAATGCCCAGGTTGAAACTTTGTTCGCGTTGGTCAATTTGTTTGCCTCGGGCGAACAAAAAATGCAATTTCCCGATCGATAAGGTAATGATGGTATCGATATCAGTTATTTGAGGAATAGCTTCCTGAATGGAAAAGGCCAGGGCCCTGACAGGTTTAGTCAGTTCCAGGGCCCCGGAAAGCGCACGCTCGGCCACTACATCTTTGTCGGGGTCGAATGTTACAACCCTTTGGGCGTCGGCCTGTTTCAGGAAATGGAGCAGCAAGAAGCAAAAAATAAAACGCATCATGGTTGTTTTTAGGGGTTAGTCGATGGTGCCGTACAACATGTCCTTCAATTTGGAGCCCTGTACTTCCGGCATCCGATAGGCGCTGTTGAATTTTTCAAGGGTTTGATCGATGTCTGTTTTTAGCTGTCGGAATTCATCCGGGAGTACATTGGTGCAGGATTTTTCATTTTCATAACTGTCGGCGATTTTGGCGAACTTCTTGTAATATTCATTGCCTTGGTTTACGAAATCGCTGTAACGGTTGATGAATTGCACCACACGGTCGATGGCAAACTGCAGGTTTGTTTCTGCTTTGAGCAGCAGTTTGGTATCTGGTTGCGAAGGGAAACCTTGTGATGCGGCAGTTTCACCCAAAGCTTTGGCCACCAGGTTGTCGAGCAGGGAATACAATCGTTCCCAATCGTCGCTTTGACGGCAGCCTTCCAGGGTGATGGTATAACCTACCTGGCGCGCGCAATCGGAAAAAAGGGCTTCGCAATCTTTTTTAAGGGTCAGGTTGGCGTCGCGCAGATACCCGGTTTCATAATAAATGACATTCAGGTCGTTGTACATCCGCACGGTAAAATCGAGGATACAAGCCACACGATCCATCGATTCCTTTTTGTCTTTTTCCTCTCCTCCGCCGATCACCATACCGATCATTGAAAATGCGGCCGAAAGAAAGGGGTTACTTTGAAACAAGGTCGGCAGGGCAAAATTGTATTTGCGTTTCAATTTTTCCTCCATGGCCGTCCGTGCCTCTTTGAATTCCGGATAGTGATGTGGGTTGGAAATTTTAAGCAGGTTTTGTTGCACTTTCAAGCTGCTGAAATGGTGATCCATGCTCAGTATCTTTTCGTACAACATTTTTACAATTTCCACCCCCTTGCGGTAACGAAGTTTGATGGATTTCAGCTGGTGTTCAGTTTCCAGGGTTTGAAGCTCTTCGTCCAGCCGGAAGCGTTCCAGTAGTAGCCCACAAACTGTCTTTTCATCTGTTGGGGAAACGGTCAACAACTGATTTTTAATTTCAAGATGCCTAGTTTTGAGCGACGCGGTGGATTCTTCAAAACAAGAATTAAGTGCATCAATATCTGATGCTGTGATACAAATGAATGGATTGATCCAAATGCTGCTGGTATCGGAATTTGACCGTGCCGTTGCGAAGTGGCAGCAAAGCAAAAGCAGGGCGGCAGCAAGCAGCCCTGCCCGCTTGAGACTGGTTTTTGTTTTCATGGCGTGTTGATGATTGAAAGTGGCTAGTTGATTTTTCGAGCGATTACCTCGCAGGAGTCAAGGACTGGGCCTGCTGCTACATTGTCGTGAAAATTAATACGGAGTTTCCAGGAACCGTCGGGTTGTTTTTTGCCTAAAATTCTTGGCCTGGTGTAACTGATGTTAGGGTCGGGATACGGGCACCTTTGCGTGAGGAAAGAAACAAAGAGACTGTCACCATCGGGTTTTTCGAAATACAGGATTTCACCGTCGTCTATTGACACATCAGTTGGGACTAAATTGGACACTCCCCAAAAGCGGAAGTAGTGTTTGTCTTCAATTTTCCGGATATCGAACAAAATCGTATCATAACAATAACAATCATTGCTGGTAGCCAGATAAGTGTCAGGATATAATTCAAGGCATTTGCCATGGTAATAGAACCGGTCTGGTTCGCATTTGCATTCGCCGTCGACGCATTCGGCGCCTGGATTACAAGACGGACATTTAGGTTGACATGCCCCAAAAAGGATCAAGAAACCTGGGATCAAAAGCGCGTAAAAAAAATGTTTAATTTGAAAGTTCATGATGAAAGGTTTAAGTGTGAAAAATGAATGAATTGTCGGTGAAGCGTGCGCGTTTGATGTTGATTCTTGGCTGCACTTGGAAAAATCCAGTCGCAGTATATGTTGCTATCTCATGGTGCAGTGGAAGGGCGGGGCCGAACCTTTGTCCGGCCCCGTTTATGGCAACATACACTATCTGGGAATTTGTCCGAAATTAGGCACCAGGGTTGGGCAATGTCCTCCATTAGGGAAAGGCGAACCAAAGGCCGTTCCAAGTTCTGTGGTGATATTCAGTGCGCCTCCTGAATTTAATTGTCCATTGATACTTTGCCAGGCAGTAGGGCCATGTAATCCTAAGTAGCTGGCTATAGCAGCTTTCCGGCTGCCTTCATCACCCAAATAACTTCCGAATGCCCAGCTGGCCACGTAATCTGAACAACAATGCAAGCTGGCTTGGTTGGGATAACCGCCCATCAATAATCCTGTGGCATGAAAACTGCTGTTGATTTTGGTAGTGCTTTCCCAACATCTTTTACCAGTGACATCCATTTCAGAGCCTGAAACCATAACGAAGGATATTGGATCATTCGATTGGATTGTAGTAACGGTTGAATTTAAGAGTAATGGCGTTTCAACGATCGCGTCATTACACGGCTGATCTGCAAAAAGCTGTTCCAATATGCCTCCAATCAAATTGACAATAATATTCGTCGCTTCAACAATATTTCCAATGGAACCTGTTTTTACGTCGCCTAAGGTTTTAATCACTTCAGCGCCGATTTTTACGGCATCCAAAATGACACTGACCGGCTGTCCGCCATTGCAGGTAGAGGTAGCTACTGCCAGGCCTGATTGAAGCATGGTTACATCCTGGACACCATTTGCATTGTCACGGGTGAGAAACGCAGCGGCCCAATCTTGCGATCTTGCGGATGCATTTTGACTAAAAATGCATCCCATCCCTCCGGTATCACTTTCTGAGTCCAATTTGGTTGTATAACTAAAATCGAATTTGATCTTTTTATCACAGGCACATTCGGCAGGCAATTCCTGGCCGTTTAAACATAAATAGTTATAGCTTAATTGAACCAGTTTGTTCGAATTGCCGTTTTCGCCAACCTTCCAGATTTTACTACGCACCTTGTTGCCTGCCAGATTTCCTGCATTGTGCAAAATCATCTGTTTGGCCGGGCCTTTTTCTTTGGCGGCGAGAAACCAATATGCGTTGTTGTTGTACCAGGTTAGTCCGCTATTTGACTCTAATGGAGTTATATTGAAATCAATTTCTTGTTGGTCTGGCGTAGCTTTCGGTTGCACTCTCACCACCATATTACACAAACAAGGGTTCTCACTCGTTCTTTGCGACAACGATTGGCCCACATAAGCCATCGGGTATTGTCCCCGAATGCTTGCGGGCAGAACCGCGCCGTTCATGAAGTATTGCTGCGCAAAGGCTGTTTTTTCGTGCAAGGAAACATTGCCCAACGCGACGAGGTAGTTTGATAATTTGGTGGCTTGCGTGCTTGGTTTTACATAGAGCGACAAGGCTCGATACAGATCGGGTGAAACGCTGATCGGGTCGCCAGGGTTATACGGGTAGGTGCTGAGGGTGCCAAGGGTATAGTTCTGGCCGTTATAACTTGCCTTGATCGCATAGCTTTTGTTCGCAACCAGGCCTGATAGTTCCGCTTTTCCCCCTGAAACAGCCTGTGTGCGTACATTGGCCAGGTTGCTTTGATCTACCACTGAAACGGAAGCCGGGGTGGTGGGGGAGGCTGGAAACTCGATGGCGGCAGAGATACCATCGGAATAAAAAATAACGGAAGTGCTTTTGATCTGTGGCGATGGGGTGCTGTTCCCATAACCTGAAATCAAACTCAAATCGGGGGTGACCGTTACGCCAGGTACCGGATCGTCGCTGTCGATGTCTTGTTGGCTGAACGTCACAAAGGGGGACAAAAGCATGGCCCACAACAGGGTGTAAAGGATTTTGAATTTCATTTTGATAAAATTAAAGCGTGTTTTGACCTACTCTTTTCGCTTTTCGGTTACCGCGTCCGTACTCTTTAATCGGGTTTTCCGGAAATTTCCCTAATCGTTATTGCCTGCGCGCTTTTTTATACAAAGCGGGTGGTACCTGAAGGTTGCCACAATTCACTGTTCCGCCGGAAACGGGCGCCTGGCCTGTTGAGTGGATGATTCCGGCTACCACCGGCGTAGCCTGCGAGGTGCCGCTGAAGGTGGCGTATTTGCCGTTTTTATAGGTGGAATAAACGTTCACACCGGTGGCTACCCAATCGACAACGGAAGTACCCCAATTGGGGAATTGAGCGCAGCTGCCGGCACAGGTCATGGCGCTTACCGTTACTACCCTCGTACCGTTGATGCACCCCGGATTACAGTTGATTGCCTTTCCGGAGTTGTTGCCCGAAGCCATACAAACCCAGGTGCCGGAAGTGCCCATATTCAAAATGGCAGTGCGCAAGGGAGGGTTGCTATTCGCGCAATTTGTTACAGGATAGGTGCCCAGACTTAAATTGACAACATCGCCAAATTTGTCGTAGAGCGCCACATGGTTCAAACCTTGTAGTACCGAGGTCATTGTCGCCACACCGGCATTTGAAAGCACTTTGATTGGAATTACCAGGGCGCCGGCCGATACGCCAACGACGCCGAAGTTGTTGTTTCTGGCTGCTGCAATGCCGGCTACGTGGGTGCCGTGCCCATGCCCGTCGTCGTATGTTTCACCAGGCACGAACGATTTTGGGTAAGGGAAAAGATCGTTAACCGCCAAATCAGGGTGGTCGAGGTCGATACCGGTATCCAGAATCCACAACCACTTATCGCCAGAGCCATCATATACTTTAAATCCGCCGGCGTTTTGAATGGCACAAGTGACGGTTTGGCCTGCGATTGCATATCCTTCCGGGGCGCCTTCGTCCACCTGGGCGTCCATTTGTATGGTATAATCTTGTGTTACGTTTTCGACATCCGGACTGGCGCTGAGTTTCGCAACTTCCGCAGGTGTCAAGTCGGCAGTGAATCCAACCAGGGCATCTGCATATTCCGCTACTACTTTGTTTTCTGGAACGCCATTGGCCTGACGGAGTTGTACGAGTTTGTTCAGGTTGGTTGATCTTTTTAATTGGTTTTGCTCATAGGTGGATGTTCGATCGATGCCCACGGTTTCATTGAGTGCAACCGGTGTAGCAGCACTTTCTTTCAGCATTACAATATACCGTCCAGGAATCGGGGTGGGTTCTGAATCCTGGGCTGACAAGCTGATGCTGCATGAAATCAGAATAATCAATAATGGGTAAATGGTTTTCATAATGAATAAAAAGAAGCGTGTTTTGGCCTACTCTATGCGCTTTTCGGCTGCTGCGTCCGTACTCTTTTATCTGGATTTTCCGGAAAGTTCCATTCCCCAAGGGTGGCTTCGACGCACTTGGCCCATTCTGCTGTGGGTGATATTCCGGTGATGGCCGGAGCGCCTTGACCAGGGCACGAAGCATGTCCTCAGGTTCATTTGGTTTGAAGGGTTTTAGGTGTCCCATGAGCCCCGGTCGACTCGCCGGTCATCTCTGTTTTTTTGACGAGCGACTCGGGGTTCATCATGGTTCTGAAGCGGGTTTTTTAGGTGATCAATTTGATTGGTTTATCGTGGCCGGTTATTAAAAGGTGGTTACTAGGTTTTATGAGGTCGGAAAAACACCATCCAGCTATCCAGCGATTGCGTTGTCAGGTGTTTTCCGGCAGCGATGTTGATTGCTTTTCCGAGCAATCCTTCGGGGATGATGGCCGGAGCATCCAGCTGGAACCACACGGTAAATGGATCGGTCAGCAAAGAGCCGGGTAATTTGCTTTGGAAAGGAAAGGAAGCCAGCAAAGCGCCGCTTTCGAGGAGGGTCATCCTTACTTCTGCGGTTGTTTGTTGCTCTGAAAGCTCCCTGTTCCTCCATCCTGCGAATTCAACTTCAATTGGTTCAATGAGGTACATGCAGGTCTGACCGTTGTTTAACCTAAACCACCTGGTTCTGACGGTTTGAGGTTCGTATATAAGTTGAGCTGGTTGTCGGCGTATTTCAATCATGTCGTGTTTTGTCTGATGTTGAGGCAAAGGTGATGTGCTGGGAGCTGGGGTTGTTGCGACAGTTAATCAGCGTTTTTTAATTTTTTTCAGCGGATTATACTTTTGTTTTTTTGATTAAACTGCTGAAAATCAATGTTTTGAAATTTTGAAAAATGTTCGCGTTGAAGCTGAAACCTGTATCTCAAAACTGCGCCGGAGCGCAGTTTTGAGATAGCACGGGTACCGTTAACCGCCTAAAATGTCGACGCCAATGATGGTACGCGTTGTTGAAAGGGAAATGTGTTTCATAAGTGAAGCGTGTTTTTGATGAAATGATTGATTATCGATACAAATCTGCAGGATGTTGATAGTTGTAGTTGCGACAGTTGGCAGTTGTTTTTCCATGATGTTAGACAGGTTGTTAGTTGTTTGTTTTTATCTTTTTGTATTGAAAGTCAATGCTTTAGTGGTGTTTTTGCTTGTGAAAAAATGTTCGTAGTTCAAACTGGTCTTAATCGGAAGTGTCGGTTGTTTAGGTGGAATTAACCCTTGAAAATGTTACTAAACCCCCTTTCTAATCCCACAGGAAAGGGCCTGATATTTCTCACTGACGCGGTGAAATGGGGGGGGCAAATAGTTTTGAGGAGCGCACTTTGAGGCATCAATCGTATTGTCCTTCAAAATCAACACTTTCATATCAATTTGCAAGTTGCCTTGAACAAGCAGGAATGTCGGCTTGGAATTCCGTAAGGAAAGTGTTACTAAATATGAATTGTGAGGGGATGATCTTTGCTTGCAACAAACATGAATTGTTGACAATCAATTATTTGCATCCTTCGAATACAATTAAACAGCCTTACAAATGATAAAGGAGCTTACAGAATTGGTCACCCTGTCGGAACAGGCACTACCCAATGCAGATGAGTCGCTGGCGTTTTTTTCAAGAAACAACAGGGATGTTGCGCGTTTATACCATGCCATTCAAATCAACCATTTTCGGAGCGAGGCGGAGGCTATTCAAAAAGCCAATGTTGGAGAACGCACCAAGTTCAGACAAGTAGCCAAAGAATTGTTGCGTTGTCTGGAACAAATGGTTTTGTACCTCGATTTTGAAAAACACAACTTCGACGCGTTGAATCACAGCAGGGTGAAGGGGTTTCAGTTAACGGCTATCGCTAAATCATTGTCGCCGCTGGCATGTAAAAACAGTGCACGAAAAGCGGCTGAAGAGCTGCTGCAGAATGGTTTGGAGTACGGGCGCCCGGAATTTGTTGTGGAAGCCGCTAAGGTGTTAATGGATTTTGTGTCGGTGGCGGGCGACGATCTCAAAACCTTTGAAATTTATCACTCCTATTATGAACAATACACTCAGTGGCGCACCTTGGAAGAACGGTCGGTAATTTATTTCGATAAGATTAAACTGCCTTGCATCAAACGAAAAACCGTCCAAAAAGCCTGGGCTGCTCAGGCTGCTGCATACATCGAAGACCTAGATCCGCATGTCGGTCAAATTAATTCCCATCACTTCCACTTGTCCTATTTCTCCTTAAAATCGTACCGATACACCCTGGAGGCGGATTATCAAGAGGCTTCCGAAGTGCATGATGCAGCCATTCGCTACTTTTCAACCCGCACCTATCCGTGTAATCAGGCGCTCAACATTTTTCATTACCTGGAAATTGTAAACTGCTTTTATCTGGGAAACTACCTGCGTGGTAACCGTTTTTTTACCAAAGCATTAGAGCTGGCTATCCCTGGTACCTACAATTGGTTCAGCACCCTGGAACTCGGTTTTTACCTTTTAATGCACCAGGGCGAATACGTACAGGCTGCACAAGTTTTTCAAATGGCCGTCAAAAACAAAAAAATGGCTGTGTTGCGTGAAACCCAACGTGAAACCTGGCAAATTCTGGGCGCATACCTTTATATCATTCAACAATTAACAGGTTCGCTCATCGCTGAAGACATGGCGCCAAAGATGAAAAGCAGCCGTTTTCGCAACGAAATCAAGGATTTTTCACGCGATAAACAAGGTATGAACATCGCCATTCTGGCCGCAGAAGTTTTGCTGGAATTTGTGGAGGGAAAACAAGACGCGCTTTGGGATCGGGTGGCCGCGCTCGAAAAATACAGGGAAAGGTACCTGCGCAACCATGACGACACCCACCGATCCCAACTTTTTATAAAAATTCTGGTCATTCTCTCCAGACATACCTACGATGGGGAAAAGTTCCTCGAAAAATCAAAACCATACGTCGTAGAATTGAAAAAATCACCCCTGCAATTCACCAACCAGGCTCACGAGCTCGAAATTGTGCCTTATGAGGCGCTGGTCGGGTTGATTGCCGATGCACTAAATGGTAAAAGAAACCCTGCTGTGACTGAAAAATTAAACATACATCAGAACCAATCCTTACGGGTCAGCGCATGAGGATATTATTAAAAACACAGGCTTTTTTATCAACCTTTTTAAAGGTTCAGCGTTTATACTTCGCGCTGTTTGGTTATGAAAACAGCCTTCGGCAAAAGCGTTGATTAACAGCGCTCAGCATGACAGGTTGCATTCAAAACCACTCTGCGTTCACAATAAAAAGAATACGGCGTACCTTTATGCCGTAAATTTGAATTGGGTATTTTAAACCCTAATTGATTCCTCGTACTGAATTTAAAAGAAACATTATATGGATACCACAGCTGTTAAAAGCCCCGTGATGCTGTACACAGAACAAACACCCAATCCGGAGGCATTGAAATATGTGACTAACCGGATGTTGTACAGGGGGATCGCTGATTTTAAGGAAAAAGACCTGGCAGAAACCTGGAGCCCCCTGGCTAACAGCCTCATGGAGTTGCCCTACGTGAAAAGTGTGTATTTCAACAATAATTACGTGACAATCACAAAGGAGCTCAACTATGATTGGACGGATATCATGCTCAAACTCAAAGAGTTTGTCAAAGAATATGTCGAAAACGAAGGCGTAATTATCAAAGACGGGTTTGGAGCCTACATGGAATCAGTGGCGGCGGAAGCCAATGCCGCACAGTTCAGCGGAGAAAACGGTGAAATTGCAAAACGGGTAAAAGACCTGATCGATATGTACGTCAAACCGGCAGTAGAAAGCGATGGCGGCAATATTGAATTCAAATCTTTTGAAGATGGGATAGTATACGTCATCATGCAAGGTTCGTGCAGCGGCTGCCCTTCTTCCACGG
>JAEUUR010000458.1 GCA_016787465.1 Saprospiraceae bacterium
GCTCGGTAGCGCATGTTTGATCTTGCGCAGTTCTTCAAATGTAATGTTCATAAATACAAGCGTTTAGTGAACAATATGACTGTTTTGTAAGCCATTTAAATTCCTCCATAAGGTATGGCTAGGTGAAACTAAAAACCAAACAAAAATAAGAAAAAATTTAACCGAAAATTTCACCGCAACCCTGATACATCTTTTTAAGATAAACCGGTTTGCGGGAAGTACAATGATGGGTTAATTCAGTGAAATCGAATATGCCGGCCTTTTTGTAAATTTGCGCCGTTATGTATTTACATGTTGTTGCGTTCGACATTCCTTACCCTGCCAACTATGGCGGCGTCATTGTGATATTTAACCAGATCAAAGCCCTGCATGCGCAAGGCGTCAAGGTGATTTTACATTGTTTCCAGTACGGTGAACGAACGCCGCAACCCGAATTGAACCGGTATTGCCATGAAGTGTATTATTACAAAAGAAGCCGATCAATCATCTGGCAGCTTAGTTTTTTACCCTTCATCATGCAAACACGACGCAACCGCTCGTTGCTCAAGCGACTCAAAAAAGACAACCATCCGATTTTGTTTGAAGGCATGCATACAGCCGGCTTCGTCTGGAAAAAAAGCTTGCGTAGCCGCCAAAAACTCGTCCGAATGCACAATGTGGAATGGCAATATTATGAGTCGCTCTCACAACTTACACCCGCTACCGAACCCTTTGAAAAAGCCTACTACTTCATTGAAAGTATCAAACTGCAACGAACTGAGCCCTGGGTAGTGCTCCATGCCGACGAACTCATTACCATTTCCACCAACGACCAGGCTTATTTCAGGGAAATGAAAGCGAATGTCCACTACATTCCGGCATTTCATCCGAATACCAGCGTAGAAAGTCAAACAGGCAGGGGCGAATTCGTACTTTTCCACGGCAAACTCAGCGTGCCCGACAACGAACGTGCTGCTATTTGGCTGATCGAAGAAGTTTTTGCCGATAATTTTGAAATTCCATTTGTTGTAGCAGGATTGGAGCCCACCGAACGCCTAAGAGAGGTTTCCCGCCGCTACGAACATGTGCGCCTCGTTGAAAATCCGGACGATCGGGAAATGAACAACCTAATTTCCAAAGCGCACATCAATCTGTTGGTATCCTCCCAATCCGCAGGTGTTAAATTGAAACTCATCAATGCGCTGTTCAGAGGCAGGTTCTGTATAGTAAATGACCAGATGGTAAACGGTTCCGGATTGGGTAAACTCTGTTATGTCCGGAATTCCGCCTCCGCCATGCGACAAACCATTGAAGCGCTGATCAACGCGCCGTTCGAACAAAGTCGCATCGATGAACGCCGCGCACTGTTGGAAACGGCTTATTCCAATGAGGAAAACGCGAAAAAACTCATGGCATTGATCAAGTTTGATGCTGGAAGCTAGATGCTGGATAATGGAGAAATAAGGGGATTAAATGAATTGGTTTGAATAAATGGATCATGAATATCGGATTTGTCTGAACAAAAAGCCCTTTTCCTGGTTTTTTCAAAAAAAAATGAAATGATACGAAGCACTGAATCGATCGAGATGTTATTGGCGGATACATCACTTACATCTACGCACCGGGAATTGGCGGAAAAAGTGTTGAACCAACAAAGGATTAGTTTTGACGAAGGGGTATTTTTGTTTGAACAGGGCTCTTTGCCCTATTTGGGAGCGCTGGCAAATGCGGTTCGTGAACGTAAACACGGCGACAATACCTACTTCAATCGGAATTTTCACATCGAACCAACCAACTTGTGTGTGTACGATTGCAAGTTCTGTTCTTACTCCAGGTTGATCAAACAAAGGGAGTCGGCAGATGCCTGGGCTTATTCCATGGAGGATATGATGCAGATTGTCCGTAAATACGATGGACAACCCGTTACGGAAGTACACATTGTTGGTGGTGTTCTGCCTCAATACGACTTGCCTTTTTACCTTGAATTTTTTAAAAAAATCAAAGAACATCGCCCTGAACTGCATGTAAAAGCGCTCACTCCTGTTGAATATCATTATATCTTCAAAAAAGCCAAAGTCAGCTACGAGGAAGGTATGAAATTGGTGAAAGAATCGGGTGTGGAGAGTATGCCGGGAGGTGGCGCCGAAATTTTTCACCCTGAAATACGTGAAAAAATTGCAGCCGATAAATGTGATGCCGATCAATGGCTGCGTATTCATGAAATCTGGCACGAACTGGGCATGCGCTCCAATGCCACCATCTTGTACGGCCATATCGAGCAATTCAAACACCGTATTGATCACCTGGAACGTCTGCGAAATTTACAAGATAAAACCGGCGGTTTCCAAACCTTCATTCCACTCAAATTCCGCAATCAGGATAACCAGATGAGCAATATTCCTGAGAGCACTACGATTGAAGACCTCCGAAATTACGCAGTCAGCAGAATTTACCTGGATAACTTCGACCACCTGAAAACCTACTGGCCAATGATTGGCCGGAACACTGCCCAACTTGCGTTGTCGTTCGGCGTAGATGACCTCGATGGGACCATCGACGACACGACAAAAATTTATTCCATGGCCGGCTCCGAGGAACAAAATCCATCACTTACCACCCAACAACTGGTAGATATGATTCGAAGGGTCGGGCGCAAACCGATTGAAAGAGATACCCTTTACAATGTGCTTCAGGATTTCACCGATGTTGTTTTTGAGGAGGACAAGGAGTTCAGGGGGTATTACGAATTGCCGGTTGTTTAAGAAATTCCATTTATGCACGTTTACATCATTCGCCATGGCGAAACAGACTTTAACCGGAACAACATTGTGCAGGGCAGTGGTATCGATTCCGATTTGAACGATACCGGTCGTGCCCAGGCCCTGGCTTTTTATGAGGCATACCGGCATATTAATTTTGAACTGGTGGTCACCTCCAGGTTAAAACGCACGCACCAAACAGTGGATCATTTCATTCAACAAAACATTCCCTGGCATCAAACCGAAGATTTGAACGAAATTTCATGGGGCGATTTAGAGGGTACGCCTGCCAGCGAAGAACGCCATGCTGCATTTAATGAAATTGTCGGAGCCTGGCGTGCGGGCCAGATTGATGTGGCATTTCCCGGCGGCGAATCGGCGCGCCAATTGGAAGAAAGACTTACCCGTTTTTTAAGCTGGCTTCGTCTGCGTGAAGAAAAAAACATCCTTGTGGCTACCCACGGACGCACCTTGCGCGCCCTGATTACGCAGTTAAAAGCTTTGCCGGTATCTGATATGGATCGGGTAGGGCACGTGAATACAAGTTGTTATCTGGCCCATTTTACACCGCAGGGCGTTGAGTTCAAACTGGAAAACGACCTGAACCACCTGAAATTGGCTGGATTGTTGACACCCTAATGGCAACCAATTTTCCGGCTCCTAAATTGGTACACCACTAGCCTCAAATTATTCCCAGGCCCCGCCGGATGCCAATTTCCAAACCCCGCAATTCTGCCAATCCGCGCATTCGACCGTACAAGGAATAACCTGGATTCATTTTTGATCCCGACCGAAGGTCGCCCAACATGGTGTGCCCATGATCGGGCCTGAACGGTATGGCCAAATCCAGCCGCCCTTCTTTCCGCCGCCTTTGCTGTTCTTGAACAACTTCCAGCAGGACTTCATCCATACCGGCAGAACCTGCCAGATGGTCTGCTTCGTAAAAGGATCCATCCGCTTCCAGTTGCACGCTCCGGAAATGTAAAAAATTGATCCGGTGTCTAATTTTTCGAACCATGTCCGGAAGCTTGTTGCCCTTTCTGGCGCCGAAACTGCCCGTGCAAAAACAAAGCCCATTATATTCAGAATCAAATGCCTGAATCACCACTTCAGCATGTTCCAGGGTAGATACTACGCGTGGAAGCCCGAAAATCGGGAATGGCGGATCGTCGGGATGAATGGCTAGGCGAATGCCGCACGAAGCTGCAACAGGGGCGATTTCTTTCAAAAAAAGCACCAGGTTTCTCTGCAAAATTTGTGCGTCAATTTCGTGGTACGTATCCAGGTGTTTTCTGAAAGAATCAACTGTGTAAGATTCTTCTGCCCCTGGCAAACCTGCAAGGATATTGCGGATCAGTTTTTCCCGTTTTTGCTCATCGGATTTTTGAAACCACTCTGCAGCGCGCTGGATCGTTTCGGAATGGTAGCTGGCAATAGCATTTTTTCGTTTCAGGATGTGGATATCGAATGCTGCAACTTCCACCATATCAAATCGCAATGCCAGGGAGCCATCGGTTACTTGATATGCCAAATCGGTGCGCGTCCAATCCAGCACCGGCATAAAATTGTAACATACCACCGGAATTCCACATTCGGCAGCGTTTTGCAGACTGGTTTTATAGTTTTCGATGTAGTTTTGATAATTGCCGCATCGCCTTTTGATGTCCTCGTGTACTGGAATACTTTCGATGACCGACCAACGGAGGCCCTGCGCCTCAATGAGGTGTTTGCGTTCCAGGATCGCCGCCTTGCTCCAGGGCATGCCATTGGGAATTTCATGCAGGGCGCTGACGATTCCGGTAGCGCCCACTTGCCGGATGTCATGCAACGTAATCGGGTCATTTGGGCCGAACCAACGCCAGGTTTGTTCCAACATGGATATTTGATGTTTTTCCTTCGGAAATGTATTAATCAAATTTTGTTCAGTTTAAAATATTGACCTTTGACATCATACGTACCCTTTAAAGCCGTGTAAATCATCAACATCACCCCCCCCCAGTCCGCGCACTCTGAGTAATCCGAAAAAAACCGCGATCACCCGCCGCTCCAACTGGAAAACCCACCGTCGACAGGAATCACAGCTCCCGTGACGAATCGGGATGCGTCGCTGCATAGCCAGATGCAGGCGCCTGCAAGTTCGTCGGGTGATCCGAATCGTCCCATCGGTGTATTTCTGATCACGGCATTTCCACGTTCTGTGTAACTGCCATCAGGGTTGGTGAGTAGGGAACGATTTTGTTCTGTAATAAAAAAGCCTGGAGCGATGGCGTTTACCCGAATATTTGCACCCAGTTTCAAAGCTGTTTCAACTGCCAGCCAGCGAGTAAATGCTTCTATTGCGGCTTTGGCAGCAGCATATCCGGCGACACGTGTGATGGCACGGGTAGCGGTCATGGAAGAAATATTGATGATTACCCCGCTTTTTTGTTGTGCCATCGACCGACCGAATACCATCGATGGAAGCACAGAGCCATGCAGGTTTATGTTCAAAACTTCCTGAAAATGTTCGATCCGGTGATCAACAAAGAAACTCTCCGATGGAGCAACCACCCCGCCAGGCACGTTGCCGCCTGCACCGTTCACCAGGATATCGATTTGTCCCCAGGTTGATAAAACAGTTTCATTCGCCGCTTCTAGCGCATCGCGGTTCAGTACATCGGCTAGAATTGGAATGGCTTGCCCACCGGTCTTGATGATTTCATCGACCACAGCTTGTGTTTTTTCAGGCGATCTACCCAACACGGCAACCTTAACGCCTCTGGCTGCCAGGGCTTTTGACATTTGGCTGCACAATACACCGGAGCCGCCGGTTACAACCGCTACTTTCCCCTGCAAGTCGAATAATGGGTCAAATATCATGTTTCAAATTTAGCCACCGCAAAGCGATTGCGAAAAAAAACGTTTAAAATCAGGTGAATCGCCGCGAAATCCTTTAATCAGAGGAGTCCGTGGTTAAACCTCCACGGGTTTGAATTTTGGAACCAACAGGTGCATCACATTCCAGGCAAGCAAATAGGCAAAGCCGCTGATCAGAAACATGATAAAATAACCGGTTTCAATATGCCCCAGCAATTTGTAATGATCGAACAGATATCCGGCTGCTTTGGCCACAATTACAGCGCCAAAAGTACCCGTCATGCCGCCAAATCCGATGATGAATGCTACTGATTTTTTGGGAAACATATCACTCACTGTGGTATAAATATTGGCGCTCCACGCCTGATGAGCCGCCGCTGCAAAGCCAATAATCAAAATACTCCACCACATGCCAAAGCCGCCTAAAAACTGAGTGAAAACTACCGGTAATGCACATGCAGCATACATGAACATTGCGGTTTTGCGCGCTTTAAATACCGCCCAGCCTC
>JAEUUR010000398.1 GCA_016787465.1 Saprospiraceae bacterium
GGCATTGAATTATTCTTCCCGTTGGGAAATTGTACACGCAGCAAAGCAATTGGCAGAACAAGTCAAATCCGGCAATTTAACCCCCGACGAGATTGACGAATCTTTGTTTGAAAGCAAACTTACTACCCATTGGCTACCCGACCCGGATTTGTTGATCCGAACCAGCGGGGAGGCCCGTCTTTCGAACTTTTTATTGTACCAAAGCGCTTATTCAGAGTTGTATTTTACCCATGTTTTCTGGCCTGATTTCGGGAAAAATGAACTGTATGAAGCGATTCTCGATTACCAAAAGCGGGAACGAAGGTTTGGGCAGATCAGCGAGCAACTTTGATCCTTGTGGCTAAAATCGAAGTTCACTCAAATGTGACACAGAAAAGGCACACTGATATTCTATGCAAAATCAGTGTGCCTTTTCTGTGAAACCATTCGTGTCACCACTACGGGGATGAACGTGACATTAATTCCTGCGCAGCGATACCGGCATGGCATCGTCGTAACTGCCAGTCAGAACAGGCGTTTGCGCACCAGCCGTATACTCGCGCACTTTGCTGTACACATAACCGTATAACTCCTTGATGGTCACGATGTAATCGCTGTTGCTGTCGGCTGCGCCTTTCATGCCTCTCAGCACATAATACGTAAATACGCCTTGTCTCAAGCCGTGGTCTTCGAGCGATAATTCTTCGGCTTTCGACGACATCAGCAGGGCGATACCGCCATCTGAATCTTCGAATGCCTGGTAGTAACGTTGCAACGAAACCGGGGCTGGCCCTTTGGATGCCAGGCTTCCACTATAATCCAGGGTGCCACTGTGACACGCATCGGCGATACAAATTTTATGTTTGGCTTTACTTTCCTTAAAAATTTGACGAATCTCTTCGTGGCGCAATTTGTTGTTATAGCCGTCGAAGTCGACCGGCAGAAAACAACCCTCCAGGCCGTGGCCGCTGAAGTAAAGCAACACCACATCATTTTCGTCGGCCTTCAGGAAATACTGACGCATGGTGCGTAGGATATTGTCGCGCGTTGCGCCTTCATCTACAAGGATCTCAATCTGGCTGTCAGGCAGAGCGCCTCCTTCCGGGCTTTTCAGGTGGGAATAGAACCGGAAAGCGTCGTCGTCGGTGAATTTTAACGAAGGCATGGCGGTGTATTTGCCAACACCTACCACTACAGCCCAGATTTTTACACCCTGGTTTTTATCAACACGCACTGGATCTGAAGGGATATCTTCCTGGGAGTCCAGTTCTTTCACCATCGATCCATTCACCCAAACTGCGCCATATACGCGGCCGGTGGCAAAATACATGATTCCTTCACCGTTGGGAGTGTTGTTTGCCCATTGGCCTTCATAACGATCGCCGTTGTTGTAGTAGCATACGCCGCGACCAAATGGCACGCCGTCTTTGAATTCGCCTACCCACAAGGAGCCTTCCGGATATTTGTAATAGCCTTGACCGGTGCGGCATACGGATACCCCGCAGTTGCGCAGTCCGGTCAAATCCGGTTTAGCGCCATTTGAAGGTTTGTTGGCGGGCGGTTTGGAGGTGTTGGTTGGTTTGGTGGTATTTTGGGCGGTGCCGGTATTGGGTTTTTCTGCGGTTTGCTCCACATATTTTCCCATCGACCAGGTGCCGCGTTTGTCGCGCCCATCGGCAAAATGGAAAAGCCCGGCGCCGTGTTTGCGGTTTTTGCTCCAAGCGCCCTGGTAATAAGCGCCATCGGGATAAAACATGGTTCCTTTGCCTTCAAACGCGCCGCTGAGAAATGCGCCTTCGTAACGTTCTTTCGTGGCAAAATAATAGATGCCCTGGCCGTTCGGCTGATCATTTTTCCATTGGCCCACGTACTTGTCGCCGTTTGCTGCGAACGTCATGGTGCCATTGTCGCCTTGTTTTTTACCAAGGTAAAAAGAACCTTCATACACGTTACCGTCCTGGTAGGTCATTTTACCGCGGCCATGACGCAATCCGTTTTGAAATTGGCCGGTATATTTTGAAGTAGCCGAGTACCGGTAGGTGCCGGTTCCATTCTGGCAATTGCCACTGATG